>JAUIMF010000075.1 GCA_030433415.1 Gammaproteobacteria bacterium
ATGTACTTGAGCGAGAATTCCTTATAGGCAGCGGCGCTCAGGCTGCCGCCCCAGGTGTCGAAGATCTGCAGCGCCTGGGCGCCGGCTTCGACCTGCGCTGTCAGATAATCCGCAACCGCATCAGCCAGCAATGACAGCAGCTCATGCATGAATTCCGGCTGGTCATAGGCGAGGCCCTTGACCCGCGCAAAGTCCTTGGAGGAACCGCCCTCGACCATATAGGTCGCCAGGGTCCAGGGTGACCCCGAAAAGCCGATCAGGGGCACGCTGCCGTTCAGTTCACGACGAATCGTGCGCACCGCATCCATCACGTACGACAGATCATCGGCGGCACGGATTTCATTCAGACCTGCCAGGTCCTCGGCGCTGCGCACGGTCTTGCGAAATTTCGGCCCCTCACCAGTTTCGAAATACAGGCCGAGCCCCAGGGCGTCGGGGACCGTGAGTATGTCCGAGAACAGAATCGCCGCATCCATGGGGTAGCGGCGCAGCGGCTGCAGCGTGACTTCGCAGGCCAGCTCTGTGTTCTTACACAGGTCCAGAAACGACCCCGCCTGCTCGCGCGTCGCGCGATATTCAGGCAGATAGCGCCCCGCCTGACGCATCATCCAGATCGGCGTGCGGTCTACGGGCTGGCGCATCAGGGCGCGTAGAAAGCGGTCATTTTTAAGTTCAGTCATGGGTGTTACACCGGGCGTTACACCCGGTCCTTGCAATTATCATTGTTGTCTTTGCGAAGTTGTCTTTGCGAATTTGACATCGCGAATCATTGAAGCCGGTCAGGCGTCGGTGGCAAGACAAACGGTTCAGACTTCGAGGTAATCCAGAATGCCTTCAGCGGCCTGGCGCCCCTCCCAGATGGCCGTGACCACAAGGTCAGAACCGCGCACCATATCCCCACCGGCAAACACTTTGGGATTGGTTGTCTGAAACTTGAACGCCTGATGCTCTTCGGCGATCACGCCACCCCAGTCGTTGGTCTGGACGTTGGCATCATCGAACCATGGCGCCGGGCTGGTCTGAAAGCCAAAGGCCATGATCACCGCATCCGCTTCGAGCACTTCTTCGCTGCCGGGAATCGCTTCGGGCCGACGCCGGCCATCCTCGCCCGGCTCACCCAGACGCGTTTCGACAAGCTTCACACCACAGGCATCGCCAAAGTACTCCACCACCTCAATGGGCTGGCGGTTGAACAAAAACTCCACGCCCTCTTCACGGGCATTTTTTACTTCGCGGCGCGAACCGGGCATGTTCGATTCATCGCGGCGGTAGGCACAGATCACATGCTCTGCCTGCTGCCGCACCGCGGTGCGCACACAGTCCATAGCCGTGTCACCACCGCCGAGCACCACCACACGCTTACCCTTGAGGTTGATGTACGCCTCTGGCGGCTGCTCAAAGCCCAGGTTGTTGTTAACGTTGCCGATCAGATAATCCAGTGCCTTGTACACGCCAGGCAGGTTCTCTCCGGGGAAGTTGCCCTTCATGGCGGTATAGGTACCCATGCCGAGGAACACCGCATCGAACTCGTCCAGCAGGGCATCAAAGCTCACGTCCTTACCGATTTCGGTATTCAGGCGGAACTCCATTCCCATATCGGTGAAAATCTCGCGACGCCGGGACATGACCTGCTTCTCGAGCTTGAACTCGGGAATCCCGAAGGTGAGCAGGCCACCGATCTCGGGATAGCGGTCAAAAATCACCGGCTGCACCCCCGCGCGTACCAGAATGTCCGCACAGCCCAGACCCGCGGGACCGGCGCCAACGATGGCGACGCGTTTTCCCGTCGGCACAACGTCAGACAAATCCGGCCGCCAGCCCATGGCCAGCGCCGTATCGGTGATGTACTTCTCGGCGGAACCGATGGTCACGGCACCGAAACCATCATTCAGGGTACACGCGCCCTCGCACAGGCGGTCCTGGGGACAGACGCGGCCGCAGACTTCGGGCAGCGTATTGGTCTGGTGGCTCAACTCGGCGGCCTCAAACAGGTTGCCCTCGGCGACCAGCTTCAGCCAGTTGGGAATAAAGTTGTGTACGGGGCACTTCCACTCACAGTAGGGATTGCCACATTCGAGGCAGCGCTCACTCTGTTCCTGCACTTGGCCCTGGGTGAACGGATCATAGATCTCGACATACTCGGTACGACGGGCATTGATCTGCTTTTTATCGGGGTCGGCTCGATCGACCTCGATAAACTGGAAGTTGTTGTGTACGCGTCCGCTCATGGCCGCTCCCCGGTTCAGACCTAGTCCGTCTCACGCAGGCGTGACAGCAGTTGCTGCAGATCGGCGGCCTTGGGTTTGACCAGCCAGAACTTGCCTACGTAATCCTCAAAATTCTCGTGGATTTCACGGCCCCACTCGGAACCGGTCTCTTCCACATGCTCGGCGATGATCTCGCGCAGGTGCGTGCGATACGCCTCCATATACTCGGAGCTTACCCGGTGGATTTCGACCAGCTCGCTGTTATAGCGATCGATAAACTGCCGTTGCTGATCCAGCACATAGGCAAAGCCACCGGTCATACCCGCACCGAAGTTCACGCCGGTTTCACCCAGCACCGTCACACAACCACCGGTCATGTACTCGCAGCAGTGATCGCCTGCGCCCTCGACCACCGCGTGGGCGCCGGAATTACGCACGGCGAAGCGCTCGCCCGCGATACCGGCAGCATACAGGGCTCCACCGGTCGCACCGTAAAGACAGGTGTTGCCGATGATCGTGGCGTCCTGGGAGCGGAAGCGACTGCCGCGGGGCGGGTAGATCACCAGCTTGCCGCCGGCCATCCCCTTGCCCACGTAATCATTGGAATCGCCTTCGAGGTACATGTGCAGACCTCCGGCATTCCATACGCCGAAGCTCTGGCCCGCGGTACCGGTCAGGCGCAGCACCAGCGGCGAGACTTCCATGCCCTGATTCCCGTGGCGCCGGGCGATTTCGCCAGACAGACGGGCACCAATGGAGCGGTCGCAGTTGGTGACTTCAAAGTGGAATTCGCCGCCTTCGCAGCGCTCTATCGTCTCCAACGTCGCCGCAACCATCTCTTCAGCCTTTTCGCCGCAGTCAAACGGGTCGTTGGACGCCACCTGACAGAATTCCGGCTGTCCTTCGGCCTCGACGGGCTTGTGCAGAATCGGCGCCAGGTCCAGGCAGCGCTGCCGCGCGGTGTCACCAGGCAGGCGATGCAACAGGTCCGTGCGCCCGATGAGTTCCTCGAGCGAGCGCATACCGAGTTTGGCCAGCCAGTGACGGGTCTCTTCAGCAACGAACGAGAAGAAATTCACCACCATCTCGACGGTGCCGTTGAAATGATCATCGCGCAGGCGATTGTTCTGCGTCGCCACACCCGTAGCACAGTTGTTCAGGTGACAGATGCGCAGGTATTTGCACCCCAGGGCGACCATGGGCGCAGTGCCAAAACCGAAGCTCTCGGCACCCAGAATCGCCGCCTTGATCACATCCAGGCCGGTTTTCATGCCGCCGTCGGCCTGCAGACGGATATACCCACGCAGGCCATTGCCGCGCAGCGTCTGTTGCACTTCGGCCAGGCCCAGCTCAAAGGGCGAGCCCGCGTGGCGGATCGAAGTCAGGGGACTAGCCGCCGTGCCACCGTCGTAACCACTGATGGTGATCAGGTCGGCATAGGCCTTGGCGACCCCGGCAGCGATGGTTCCCACGCCGGGCTCAGACACGAGCTTGACCGACACCAGCGCATCGGGATTGACCTGCTTGAGGTCGAAGATCAGCTGCGCGAGATCCTCGATCGAGTAGATATCGTGATGGGGTGGCGGCGAAATCAGCGTAACGCCGGGCACCGAATAGCGCAGGCGGGCAATAAGGTCATTGACCTTGCCGCCAGGCAGCTGGCCGCCCTCGCCGGGCTTGGCTCCCTGGGCCACCTTGATCTGCAGCACCTCGGCATTCACCAGATAATGCGGTGTGACGCCAAATCGGCCCGATGCGATCTGTTTGATCTTTGAGACGCGCTCGGTACCGAAGCGCGCAGGGTCTTCACCACCCTCTCCCGAGTTGGAACGGGCACCCACACGGTTCATGGCCGTTGCCAGCGCTTCGTGGGCCTCGGGACTCAGGGCCCCCAGGGACATACCGGCCGAGTCGAAGCGGCGCATGATGTCGCCGATGGGCTCGACCTCATCCAGGGGTACGGGTTCACCGGCTGCAACCGGGGTCAGCAGGTCCCGCAACGTCGCCACGGGGCGCTCGTTCACCAGCGCTGCGTAGCGCTGGTAGCGAGCGTAGTCACCACTGGCCACCGCCTCCTGCAGCGCGAGCACCACATCGGGGTTGAACGCGTGATATTCCTGGCCATGGACGTACTTGAGCAGTCCACCCTGGCTGATACTCTTGCGGGCGCTGCGCGCCAGGCGGGCCAGGGCTTCCTGGTCCTCCTGCAGGTCCTCGAAGCGCGCGCCGCTGATGCGACTGGCCACACCGCAGAAAGCCAGATCCACGACTTCGGGCGCCAGGCCCACGGCTTCAAACAGCTGCGCACCCCGGTAGGAGCTCACCGCAGAGATGCCCATCTTGGACATAATCTTGAGCAGCCCCTTGTTGATGCCGCGCCGGTAATTTTTGTAACAGGCGCTGGGCTCACCGAGCAGTTCGCCACTGCGCAACTGGTCTTCGAGTACGGAATAGGCGAGATACGGGTACACCGCCGTTGCACCAAAGCCCAACAGGCACGCGACCTGGTGGGAATCGCGGGCGCTGGCGGTTTCAACAACCAGATTGGCGTTGCAACGCAGGCCATTGCGGATCAGGTGGTGGTGAATGGCGCCCGTGGCCAGCAGGCTGTGTACCGGCAGGCGACCGTCTTCGATGCGGCGGTCCGAGAGCACGAGGATCGTATTGCCTGCGCGCACGCTGGCAGCGGCGTGTTCCCGCAACGCCTCCAGGGCACCGCGCAGATCGGTCTCGGCCGGATCAAAGCTGCAATCGATGTCGGCGACGTGGAAGCCATCGCGATCCAGGTTCAGCAGCGTGTTGAATTTGCCCTGGGACAATACCGGCGAACTCAGGATCACGCGGTCTGCGTGATCGGCAGCCAGTTCGAAGACGTTGCGCTCTACACCGAGGTCAGTCTCGAGCGACATCACAATGGCTTCGCGCAACGGATCGATGGGCGGATTGGTGACCTGCGCGAACTTCTGCCTGAAGTAGTCGTAGAGCGAGCGCTGTTTGAGGGACAGTACGGCCATGGGCGTGTCGTCTCCCATGGAGCCAACGGCCTCGTTGCCCGACTCCGCCAGGGGACGCAACACCTGGTCCTTCTCTTCGAAGCTGACCTGGAACATCTTCATGTAGGCCGGCAGATCATCCGGGCCGATGCCTGGCGCCACTTCGCCGTCAAAACTGCCGACGATGCGCTGGGATTTTTCTTTCAGCCAGCGCTTGTACGGGTGCGCGGACTTGAGACGCTGGTCGATCTCGTCTGACTGGAGCAGCTCGCCGGTGTGGGTGTCGACAACGAGCAGCTCACCCGGACCGAGACGACCCTTGGCGACCACATCCTCATTGCGATAAGAGTGAGTACCTACTTCTGATGCAAGCGTTATGAAACCGTCGGTGGTCCGAACCCAGCGCGCAGGGCGCAGGCCGTTGCGGTCCAATAGGCACACGGCATAGCGACCGTCGGTAAGCACGATACCGGCAGGGCCGTCCCAGGGCTCCATATGCATGGAGTGGTATTCGTAGAACGCCTTCAGGTCGGGGTCGATGGACTCGATGTTTTGCCACGCCGGCGGAATCAGCATGCGCAGGGCCCGGGGCATTTCGATGCCACCAGTCAGGAGCACTTCGAGCATGTTGTCCAGACTCGACGAGTCCGAGCCCGTGCGATTCACCACCGGTGCGATCTCTGAAATATCCGGCAGGCGCTCGCTTTCGAACAGCGCGGTACGGGCGTCGGCCCAGTTCCGGTTGCCTTCGATGGTGTTGATCTCACCGTTATGCGCCAGCATCCGAAAGGGCTGAGCCAGGGGCCAGCGCGGCATGGTGTTCGTCGAGAAGCGCTGGTGGAACACACAGATTGCTGTGGTCAGGCGCTCGTCCGACAGGTCGTGGTAGAAGCGCGGCAGATCGACCGGCATCACCAGGCCTTTATAGGCAATGACTCGCGCCGACAGGCTGCAGATATAAAAGTCGGGGTCACCCGTGGTCGCCATTTCACCCTTGCGCCGGGCGATAAACAGCTCTGTAGTCAGGGCTTCCTGGGTCAGATCACCGGCATCGATGAACAGTTGTTCAATGCGCGGCAGGGTATTGAGGGCAATTTCGCCACAGACCGAGGTATCCACCGGCACTTCACGCCAGCCGATCACGCGCAGACCGCGATCACTCACGGCCTGCTCCATCGCGCTGCGGCCCGCAGCCGCTGCGTCGTCATCCTGGCTGAGGAATATCTGGCCGATGGCAAGGCGTCCCGTGCCCTCAAAACCAAACCGCTCCTTCGCGAGGGAGCGCATGAACGCCTCGGGCATCTGCATCAGCAGACCGCAGCCGTCACCGGTGCGACCGTCCGCGGCGATACCGCCCCGGTGCGTCATGCACGTCAGCGACTCGATGGCGACCTGCAGCAGACGATGGCTGGCATCGCCCGACATATGGGCGATGAGACCGAATCCGCAGTTGTCGCGAAATTCCTCAGAGTTGTACAGGCCTGCGCTCATGCTCAGGTCGCATTCCTTTAAAGATCAAATAGTTGCAGCGGAAACAGTCCGCCGGGCACCTGCTTGTTGACGGATCATTGAGCAGGCGGGGGGGAGCAATTCTACACAGATGCCCCTAGGTGAACAAACGTTCTCAGCAGGCGCAGAATGGGGCCAGAAACGCCTCGAGCGCTGCCGTGGAGACATCATCAACCACGCAGGCGTCTCCGATAGCGCGCAGCAGCACCAGGCGCAATCGCCCATCGATGACTTTTTTGTCGCGCGCCATGTGGGCCAGCCACTGCTCCACGGTCATATCCGGCGGCGGCGCCACGGGCAGATTCTGATACTCAAGCCATTCCACCAGCGCATCCACCTCACCCGCGGTAATGTCGCCACGCTCGGCGGACAACCGGGCGGCAAGCACCATGCCCGCAGCGACGGCTTCACCGTGGAGCCAGTTGCCATAGCCCTGCTGGGCTTCGATGGCATGGCCGAAGGTGTGGCCCAGATTGAGAATGGCGCGAATACCGCCCTCGCGCTCGTCCGCGGCCACCACCTGCGCTTTGGCCGCACAGCTGCGCTCAATGGCCTCACTGAGCGTCTTGGGATCACGGGACTTCAACGCATCGCGCCGGGTCCGCAGCCACTGGTAAAAGTCTGCATCACAGATCAGACCATATTTGATGACCTCGGCCAGGCCCGCAGCGTATTCCCGCGGGGGCAGGGTGGTGAGAACATTCGTGTCGATCAGCACCGCCTGGGGCTGATAGAACGCGCCGATCATGTTTTTACCCAGGGGATGATTTACCGCGGTTTTGCCGCCGACGCTGGAGTCCACCTGCGCCAGTAACGTTGTGGGGAGTTGGATAAAGTTTACGCCGCGCTGGTAACTCGCCGCCGCGAAGCCGGCCATATCACCCACCACGCCGCCACCCAGGGCGAGAATTGTGGTGCTGCGATTGTGGTTTTCTGCCAGGGCGGCATCGAAAATTTTCTCAAGCACCGCCAAGGTTTTGTGCTGTTCGCCATCGGGAAGGGTGACGTCCGTCACCTGTAACCCCTGGGGTAACGCGGCTTTTACCGACTCCACATACAGCGGTGCCACGGTTTCGTTGCTGACGATGAGCACCTGCCGCCCCTGGATGTGCTTACCCAAACGCTGCACGTCATCGAGCAGACCCGGACCAATGTAAATGGGATAGCTGCGCTCGCCGAGCTCTACCTGGAGTGTCTTCATGGGTGATGTTCCTGCGCGTGCGCCTGGTGCTTCTGCTGAAGGCGCCTACGGTAGCTGGGCAAGCAGGCGCTGTGCAATTACCTTGGGACTGCTGCTGTCGGTGTCGATGATGTGATCGGCGATTTCGCGATACAGCGGATCGCGCAGGGCAAAGAGGTCACGTAGCACCTGTTCAGGGTTCCCGCGATTGAGCAGGGGCCGGTTGCGATCTCCGCGTGTGCGCCGCAGCTGTTCTTCGAGCGTGGCGTGCAGGTAGATCACGAACCCGCGGTCTGCCAGTGCCCGACGGTTCGCTTCGCGCATAACCACGCCGCCGCCCGTCGCCAGCACCGTATGGTCCAGCCGCGTCATCTCTTCGATCACCTGTTCTTCGCGGTCGCGAAAACCCTCCTCACCTTCAACATCAAAAATCCAGGGAATGTCAGCCCCGGTGCGCTCCTCGATCTCTGAATCGGTATCGGCAAAGCCGAGCTTGAGTGCGCGGGCCAGGATTTTACCAATGGTGGTCTTGCCGGCCCCCATGGGGCCGACGAGAAAAACGCGATTGTAGTCACCCACGATGGTGTAGCGCGGCGGCCGGGGCCCGCAGGCCCCGGGGCAGATCAGTCAAGCAGCGAATCGGCGAGGATGCGCGGCGTGATAAAGATGAGCGTCTCGGTCTTGGTGCGCTGCGTCGATTCGTTCTTGAACAGGGCGCCAATGTACGGAAGGTCACCGAAGAACGGCACCTTACTCGTAGTCTCGAGATTCTCGGTGCGGAATACACCGCCAAGCACCACGGTCTCACCGTTGCCGACAAGTACCTGGGTAGTCAGCTCTGTGGTATCGATGGCGGGAATGAGACCACCCTGTCCCGAGGGTACCAGATCACCCACAGAGTCCTGGTTGATCACCAGATCGAGCAGGATACGATCATCCGGCGTGATATTCGGTGTCACATCCAGGGCCAGCACCGCCTCTTTGAACTGTACCGCGGTGGCGCCGGAGGCAGCGGCCTGCTGGAACGGAATCTCGGTACCGGACTTGATCGTGGCCTGCTGCTTGTCGCCGGTAATCACCTTCGGTTGCGAGACCACCTCACTCTTGCCCGCGGATTCCAGCGCTGACAGCTCCGCCGTCAGGAACAGGTCTTCTGAGGTGAAGCCCACGGCGAAGCCGCTGGTGCGAGTACCAACACCGAGGTCCACCATGAGCGCACCGGGGAAGGACAGTTCCGGCGACGTGCCGTTCACCACCGAGTTATTCAGGTTCACCGCATTGGTGCTGTCGCCCGCCACCGACAGCACGTTGCCGTTCGCATCGGTGTTCAGATAGCCGCCACCCCACTGGATGCCCAGCTCTTTTTCGAGGTCGGACTGGGCGATCACGATGCGTGACTCGATCATCACCTGGCGGATCGGAATGTCCACGCGATCGATGAGCTCGCGGATTTCCGCCAGCTTCGCCGAGGTCTCGGTGACGATCAGGGAATTCGTGCGCTGCTCCACGATTACGGAGCCGCGACCCGAGATCAGGCTGCCGCCATCTTCGGAACCCGCCTCAAACAGGCCGACCAGATCCGCGGCGTTGGCGTAGCGAATGCGAATAAACTCGCTGCGCAGGGGCGCCAGCTCGGCGATCTGCTTGTTCGCTTCGATTTCCTGGCGCTCGCGCTCGGCGATCTCGGCCGCCGGCGCCACCATCAACACATTACCGACCTGACGTTTGTCGAGACCTTTGGTCTTGAGCACCAGTTCGAGCGCCTGATCCCAGGGCACGTTTTTCAGGCGCAGGGTAATGCGTCCGCTCACGGTGTCAGACGCTACCAGGTTGAGCTCGGTGAAGTCCGCGATCAGCTGCAGTACAGCGCGCACTTCGATGTCCTGGAAGTTCAGCGAGATGCGCTCACCGACGTAGGTAAATTCGTTGCGGCGCTCCTCGACCTCACGCTTGGTCAGCGGCTTGATGGAAACCACATATTCGTTGTCGGTCTGGTAGGCCAGGTAATCGAAATCACCGGTCGTCTTGAGCGTCAGCGCCGTGCCGCGCTCCGAGGTATTCACGTCGACGCTGTTCACGGGCGTGGCGAAATCCGTCACGTCGTAGCGGCGCAGCAGGCGTTCGGGAATGTCCGTATCCAGGAACTCCACCTTCACGTCACCGCTCTCGCTGAATACGTTGACGTCGACCGACGGGTCCGTGAGCTGCAGAATCAGACGCCCCTCACCGTTCGGGGAGCGCTGGAATTGCAGATCCGAGATGCTCGCCCGGACATCGGCCACGGCCTCGATCTTGGACTTGACCGAATTGGGATCGCTGGACTGTTTGTAGTACTCCGCATCGGCGTCCTGACCCACCGTGAGGAACAGGTTGTTGCCATCCACACGGGTCTCGTAGGGAACCAGCTTGACCAGGTTCAGGATCAGGCGCGTGCGATCGCCGGATTCGAGCACCAGCACGCCGGTCGCATTGCCGTAGGGCAGGCTGTAGCGCTTGCGGTCGAGCCTGGACTGAGTGCCGGGAAAATCAATGGAGATACGAGCCGGCTTTTCTATGGTGTAGGACTGGAGTTCTGCCGGCGGAGCACCGTCAAACTCGACGCGAACCTCAAACTTGCTGCCGGGCCGCGAGCTGAACTCGATGTCATTGACCGCCAGCGCCAGCGCCTGGGCGCTGCCGAGAAAAAGACCCAGAGTACCCGTGAGTACAAGCAGAGCCCGTCGCCAGGGTGCGACGGTACGCCCGCCGGACCCGGCCTTAAACTCTCTCGCAGATTCCATTCCATTCATGGTCTTCACCCAGGGCGACCTACAGGCCGCTCAATTCTATTGTGCGCGGCCGCTCCACCCAGCCATCGCTTGTGCCGTCACTGACGATCTCCACCACCGCCAGATACGTCTCTGTCATCTCCACGATCTTGCCGTGGTTCCGCCCGATGTAATTCCCCACCTGCACACGGTGAATGCCGCCTTCGGGATCCCTGATCAGCGCCCAGTTACTGGCACCCCGGTCGAGGGTGCCCACCATGGCCAGGGAATCGAAGGTGTATTGCTCAAGAAACTCCTTGGCCCGGGTCTCATCGGGCTTGATGGCACTGATGGCCTGGAGCTGGGTAATCTCGCGAACTTCGATGGGCCGGTCGAAGGGGCTGCGCAACCGCGTGGCGCTGTAGGCGAAAGCCTCATAGGCCTTGAACGTCGGAATCGGCGCAATAATGCCACCGGGACGCGCACGCTTCTCGGCCATGAACTGATCGAGGTCCGCAAAGTCGTTGTTTGAGCAGCCGCCCAGAAGCACGACGCCGAGCGCCAATCCCAAACGTTTGAGGGAGGCCGTCATATCATTCCTCCCCCTCTTTATAGCGATAGGTCTTGGCGGTGATGCTCAGATTGAGCGCCGCACTGTTGTCGCCGCTTGCCTGAATATTGAAGTCGTGCAGCGTCACAATCCGGGGCAGGCCCGCCATCCCGCTGATAAAGGCACCGAGGTCGTGGTAGGACCCCGAGGCAGAGATCGCGATGGGCAGCTCCACATAGAACTCCCGGCTTACTTCGGGCTGCAGGTCGATGCTGCTGATCTCGAGACCGTTCAGAAGACCCTTGTTGGTGATGTCTTCGAGCAGACCGGGAACTTCCGTATCTGAAGGCAACTGGCTGATCAGGGCGCCAAAGGACTCTTCCATTTCGGCCATCTGGCGCCGGTAGGCGTCGAGATTGGCGACCTGAAAGGCCTTCTTCTCGTATTCCTGCTTCAGTTTGACTTCTTCGGCCTGCACCGTCGCCAGGGACTGCTGCAGATTCTTGATGTGATAGTAGTAGCCGCCCACCAGCACCAGGCCAAACAGCAGCAGCGCGAGGATCACCTTGACCACCATCGGCAGGCTGCCGATGTTATCGAGGTTGATATCGCTGATATCGAATTCGCGCAACGCGCGCAGTGAGTCATCCATCGCCATCGATCAGCCCCCCGTATCCTCGTCCGCCTGCGGCAGGTCCACCTGCACAGTCAGGTCGAAGGTGTTGGCCTGATCGCCGTAGGCCGGCGCGGCGCGCACGGCGTCAAGATTCGGTTCCTTCAGCCAGTCCGACGCGTCCAGACGTCGCATCAGGCTCGACACGCGGTTGTTGGACTCGGCCACGCCGTCGATGCTCAGCTGCTGTCCGCGGGCACTGACGCTGGTGTAAAAGACACCATCGGGCACCGTCCGCACGAGCTGGTCCAGTACCCGCACGATGATTGGCCGGTTGCCCTGCAGTTCCTGAATAACGCGCATGCGGTCGATGAGCTGGTTGCGCTTGCGCTGCAGATCCCGAATTTCTTCGACCTGCTTGTCCAGAACGCGGATATTGGTGGTGATGTATTCGTTGCGGGCGCGCTGGTTATCGATCTGGGCATTCACGACCCGGTCCGCCAGCATGACCAGCACGACCGCCATCGCGGCCACCAGGCCGAGAATACTGAGGAATGCGCGCTTGAGCTCTTCGCGCCGCGCCTCTCTCCATGGCAGTAGGTTAATTCTTGCCATCAGTCAAAGCTCCGCAGGGCCAGGCCACAGGCAATCATCATTGCGGGGGCATCACTGCCCAGCGCCACCGCGTTGACCCGGGGAGAGATCGTCATTTCGGCAAAGGGGTTCGCAACGACCGTGGGCGTCTGCAACTGCTCCTGTACCAGCTCCGACAGCCCTTCCATATAAGAGACGCCGCCGGCCATGATGATGTAGTCCACATCGTTGTACTGACTGGACGAGAAGAACAGCTGCAGGGAACGCGTGACCTGCTGCACCACCGCATCGCGGAAGGGGTTGAGCAGCTCCGGCTCGTAGTCGTCGGGCAGACCGCCCTGCTTTTTCGCCAGGCCCGCTTCTTCAAGAGGCAGACCGTAGCGACGCATGATCTCGTCGGTGAGCTGTTTGCCACCGAACAGCTGCTCACGGGTATAAATCGTATTGCCGTCCTTGAGCACGCTGAGTGTGGTCATGGTCGCGCCAATGTCGACCACCGCCACCACCGCCTCGGGCTTGAGCTCAAGGTGTTCCTGGATGAGTCCGTAGGCGCGCTCCATGGCATAGGCTTCGACATCGACGACCTTGGGCGTGAGATCCGCGCCCTCAATGGCTTCAACGCGGGCATCGATGGTTTCGCGGCGACAAGCGGCGAGGAGCACTTCGACCATGTTGTCCCGCTCTTCCGACGGTCCCTGCACTTCAAAATCCAGGGCCACCTCTTCAAGCGGGTAAGGAATATATTGATCGGCTTCGAGCGTGAGCTGAGTCTCGAGTTCATCGTCGTTGAGACCCGAGGGCATATCGACCAGCTTGGTGATGACCGCGGACCCGGCCACGGCGGCCGACACGAGCTTAAGTTTCGTGCGCGACTGGGCAACAACGCTACGCACAGCATTGGCGACCGCATCAACGTCGTTGATGGCTTTTTCGACGACCGCATCCTGCGGGAGCGAACATACGGCGTAGCTCTCTACGCGGTACTTGTCCCCCGACCGACTGAGTTCCAGCAGCTTCACCGTGGTGGAGCTGATGTCCAAACCCAATAGTGGCGTCTGCTTACGTTTCCCTAGCAACCCAAGCAAGTTGTTTTCCTATATGTTTCACAGACTTAGCCTTGCTTTATATTCTTATACTTCAATATTAAGCGTTAAGATAGCCCACAATGCAATGAAAACACAAAAAAAGCATATAATTACCACCTTCGAACAACCAGTGTTTTCTGTGACCATCTTCGGCAAAGGGTGTAAAACCCGCGCTGCGAAGCGGGTCCGATGCCGCCAACTTCCGGAGAATCCGTGTCTTTGCTGAGATGGCCCCTGCGCCTTGCGACCCTGGGATTCCTGGGCGCCCTCTGGCTTTTCGCCGGCATCTACCTATATCTGGCACCCAACCTGCCCGACGTCGAAACCCTGCGCGACGTGCGCCTGCAGACGCCCATGCGTGTTTACACCCGCGATGGCGCCCTTATTGGTCAATTTGGTGAGCAGAAGCGCAACCCCCTGGCCTACGACGAAATCCCCCAGCAATTTGTGCTCGCGCTGCTGGCGGCAGAAGACGACGGTTTTTTTGAGCACGGCGGCATCGACTTTGGCGGACTGCTGCGCGCCGTTTCGGAGTTGGTGATTACCGGCCAGAAGGTCTCGGGCGGGTCTACCCTGACCATGCAGGTGGCCAGAAACTATTTTCTGTCGCTTGAACGCACCTTCATGCGCAAGTTCAACGAAATCCTTCTGGCGATCGAAATCGAACGCCGCCTGAGCAAGGAAGAGATCTTTGAACTGTACGTAAATCGCGTGTTCCTTGGGCATCGCGCCTACGGTTTCGAAGCGGCGTCCCAAGTCTACTATGGTAAGAGCATCTCGGAGCTGACACTGGCGCAGCACGCCATGCTCGCCGGTATCCCCAAAGCGCCATCGCGCAACAACCCCATCTCGGGCCCCGAGGCTGGTAAGGCGCGCCGAGACTGGATTCTCGGGCGCATGCTGAGCCTGGGCTACATCGACCAGGACGCTTATACCCGCGCGGCGGCGCTGCCGGTCACCGCCTCGCAGCACGGCGCACGCATCACCTTAGAAGCCCAGTACGCCGCCGAAATGGCCCGGCGACGCATGGTGCAACGCTACGGTATGAAGGCCTACAACGAGGGCTTCAGTGTCTACACCACGCTCGACAGCCACCTGCAGAACACGGCGCGCCTCGCCCTCATCGACGGCCTGGTGACCTACGACCGCCGCCACGGCTATCGCGGCCCCGAGGCGCAGTATCCCCTGCCTGAAATCGAAGCCACCGGGGCAATCGATGCCCCCGACAGCGTTGCGCCACCCGAGGCTGTAATGGAGCAATGGCAGGACGCGCTGAGGAATACACCGGTCATCGCTGACCTGGCCCCGGCCATCGTTACGGCCGTAGATGAAGGTGGCGTAGACGTGCTGCTTGCCGATGGCAGCACCGGGCGCATCGCGTGGGAGAACGGCATACAGCAGGCGCGGCCCTACATCACCGAAGACCGCCGGGGCGCCGCACCTACGACCACGAGCGAAGTCCTCGCCGTCGGCGATCTGATTCGCTATGCGATGGATGACGAGGGGCTTCTCAAGCTGTCGCAGGTGCCCAAGGCCCAGGCGGCGCTGGTGTCGCTGAACCCCGACAATGGCGCAATCGTCAGCCTGGTCGGTGGTACCGGCTTTGCCCTGAGCAAATTCAACCGCGCCACCCAGGCCCAGCGCCAGCCCGGCTCCAACTTCAAGCCCTTTTTGTACAGCGCCGCCCTGGATGCAGGCTTCACCGCCGCCAGCATCATCAACGATGCACCGATCGTCATGGAAGACAGTTCACTGGAGGGCGTCTGGCGGCCAGAGAACGACGGCGGACGCTTCTACGGGCCCACGCGCCTGCGTTGGGCGTTGACGAAATCCCGCAACCTCGTATCCATCCGCCTGTTGCAGCAACTGGGTATCAGCCGCTTTATCGATTACGCCACCACCCTGGGCTTTGACACCTCGGAGTTCGCCCCCGACCTGTCCCTCGCCCTCGGCACCCACGCCATGACGCCACTGCAGATCGCCACGGCCTATGCCACGCTGGCCAATGGTGGCTATCGCGTCGAGCCCTACATCATCGAGCGCGTCGAGGACCTGGCGGGAGACGAGGTTTTTCGCGCCGCACCACCTACGGTCTGCCGCAATTGTGACGAGGTGCCCGATGAGGTGCTGGAACTGTCGATGGAAGAAATTCTTGAGCGCCAGCGACTGCCCGAAGCTCCGCGCGTCATGGATGAGCGGGTGAACTTCATCGTCGACAGCATTCTTCAGGACGTGATCCGCAAGGGCACGGGTCGACGTGCCCTGGTGCTGGAGCGCAAAGATATTGCTGGCAAAACGGGCACCACCAATGGGCCCATGGACGCCTGGTTCTCAGGCTATAACCCCAGAGTCGTGACCACCACCTGGGTCGGCTTCGACAACTATACGCCCCTGGGTCGACGGGAGTTCGGCGGCACGGCGGCGCTGCCGATCTGGATCAACTACATGCGCGAAGCGCTGGCGGGCCTGCCGGATGAACCCCGACGCCTGCCTGCCGGCATCAGCCATGTGCGCATCGATCCAGAAACGGGGCTGCTCGCGGGAGCGGACCAGCGCAACGCAATTTTTGAGTACTTTCGTGTGGAGCACCTGCCGGACAGCCAGGACGCCGACGGTACAACACGTATCCAGGACACTGACGACCTGATTCAGGAAATCTTCTGACGACAGATTTTCCCGGTCACCCAGCCGCCTGACCCAGCCAACCGAGCCCGCCATCTGACCCCACCACCTGACCCCACCACCAAGGCAAAAAAAATGCCGCCCGAGGGCGGCATCTTCATCAGTCGCGGCGCTCTCAGCGGGCGCTGCCGCGGCTGCCAAAGCGCTTCTTGAAGCGATCCACGCGACCGCCGCTGTCGACGATCTTCTGCTTGCCGGTGAAGAACGGGTGGCACTGCGAGCAAACATCGATAGAGAAATCCTCGCCCAGCGTGGAGCGCGTCTCGATCGTGTTGCCACAGCTGCAGGTGGCGACAACCGCCGTGTAACTGGGGTGAATTTCAGCTTTCATTGTGTCTCTCCTGACATGTGGCACCGCAACCCGATCGGAATTCGTTCATCGTCGAGCACCGTACCTGGGAGTCGCCTGCCCCTGGGGGACCGGCAAACGGGGCGCGGAGTTTAACAGAAGATGATCTGGACGCAAGCGC
>JAUIMF010000004.1 GCA_030433415.1 Gammaproteobacteria bacterium
GGTCAAGGAATCCGCCCCGTCGCAGTACGAAATCAACATGCGCCATGTCGACAACCCAGTACTGGCGGCGCGGCAGATTCTGATGATGAAGCGGGTCATCAAGGAAGTTGCCAGGCAGCACGACCTGGTGGCGAGCTTCATGCCCAAGCCGTTCCAGGACCAGGCGGGCAATGGGCTGCACGTGCACTGCAGTGTTCTCGACAGCGAGGGCCGAAATGTCTTCGACGACGGCACGAGCCAGGGCACTCAGGAATTACGCAATGCAATTGGCGGCTGCCTGCACCACATGGCCGACTCCTTCGCCATCTTCGCCCCCAGCTTCAACGCCTACCGTCGCTTCCAGAAAGGCAGCCACGCCCCCATCATCCCCAACTGGGGCTACGAAAATCGCACCGTTGCCGTGCGCGTTCCCGCAGGCGGTCCAAAAGCGCGACGCCTGGAGCACCGCGTCGCGGGTGCCGACGCCAACCCCTACCTGGTATTTGCCGTGATCCTGGCCGCGGCGCTGGACGGTATCGAGCGCGGTCTGCCACCGGGTGAGCCCATCGTGGGCGACGGTTACGGCACCCGTGATCCCACCCTGCCGATTTTCATGCACGAAGCCCTGCGGCTGTTCGGTAAATCGAGTTTTATCAGCAGCGCCCTCGGCCCTGAAATGCAACGCACCTTTGGCCTCACCAAGGAACAGGAACTGGCGGAGTTCCAGAGTCACATCACCAGCCTGGAATTCAACGCCTACGTAGAGCGCCTGTAGCTCTCTATACTGGTCCCATGGGCCGCCCGCTACTTCTTTATCTCTTGCTGATTCTGCTGATGCCAGCGCAGGCTGCGGCCGTCGAGGGCACGCTGACCAGCGTGGAGCACTGCAAGGCTGCGCTCGAGACCGACCCGTCACCGGGCCCAGCCCTGCCCGACACGCTGCGTCTGGTCACGTGGAACGTGATGAAGCTGGACCGCCCACAGGCACGGGAGCTTGCGACGACGCTGGGGCGGGACGCGGACCTGATGTTGCTGCAGGAATCGCCGGTTGAATTTTCGCTGTACGCAGACGTCGACGGGGATCACTTTGCACCCGGGTATCAGCGGCAAAACCAACTCACAGGCGTGTCGCTACACAGCCCACTCATGGTGGATACGCGCTGCACCCTGAGCTTTCGCGAGCCGTGGCTGCGCACACCCAAGGCCGTATTGGCCGTGCGCATTGCCGGCTCCCGGCAAAACCTGCTGGTGGTCAACCTGCACGGTATTAACTTTACGCTGGGCAGCGGCGCCTACCGGCGGCAGTTACAGGCCATTGCCGAGCTCGTTCGCGCCCACGACGGCCCAGCCATCGTGGCGGGGGATTTCAATCACTGGAATCCCTGGCGACGCGGTGTGCTCGAGGAATTTCGCGCCTCTCTGGGGCTCGATGAAGTGTCATTTGCCCCGGACTGGCGCAGTCGACATCTGGGCAGCCCCGTCGACGGTGCTTTTGTGCGAGGCCTGCGCGTGATCAGCGCCACGGCATACCCGACGTCGCGCTCAGATCACAACCCGATCGGACTGATCCTCGAGACTGCTAGTCCTGTAGCGGCGGATAATCCCGGGTAAGACGCTGTACCAGCATCAGCGCACTGAACATACCCAGCACTCCCCACACCGCCATCCCCAGGGCCTCGCCCACCATGACGCCACGGGCGCCAAAGTGCGCGGCTCCGAACCAGGCGGCGGGGACTACGCCCAGAAGCACCTTGCCGTAATTGAAGAGCGTGGCCAGGTACGCGCGTCCCAGATTGTTGAAGCTGGCGTTGGCAACGAACAACAGCCCGTTCAGGGCGAAGAAGCCCACGAGGAACTTCATGTAGAAACCGAGCAGCTCCGCAGCTCTCGCGCTGGCAGTGAATACGGCCAGGAGCGGATCCAGCAAGAACCACAGCAGGAGCCATACTCCGGCCACGTAGACCATCACGAACAGCGATGCATCCAGCAGCGTCTGGCGCGCGCGGTCGTAGCGCCGGGCACCCGCGTTCTGTCCCACGATGGGCCCCACGGCGCCAGACACCGCAAAGACCGCCGCAAATGCCAGGGGGGCAAGACGCGCCATCACCGCGAGGGCCGCAACCGCGCTGTCGCCAAACTGGGACATAATCTTGAGCACAATGCTGTTGCCCAGGGGCGTCGCCAGATTGGTCAGCACCGCAGGCAGACCGATGGCGAGGATCGCAGGTACATCCGCCCAGACCTGCCTGGCCGTTACCCGTCGGGGTAATCGATGCCGGCGTACCAGCGCGTAGCCTGCGTAGAGAAACACCGTGACCCGCGCCGCCACAGAGGCCCACGCAGCACCCTCCAGGCCCCAGGCAAAGGTAAAGATGAACAACGGATCGAGCAGCGCATTAACTACTGCGCCCGCCAGCGTGGACCACATGCTGCGCCGCGCGTCGCCAATGGCACGAAGCCCTGCCGCCAGACTCATGCCCAGCACCAACACTGGAACAGCAGGCAACTGGATGCGCGCGTAGCTGATCGCTGCCTCAAGTGTCGGGCCCGATGCGCCGAGCCAGGAGAGAAGTTCCGGCAACTGCCACCATGCTGCGATCGTCAGCAACGTCGACGCCACCAGATTGAACCAGAGCACGGAACTGCAGTAGCGCCCCGCTGTCTCCCGGTCATCGGCCCCTTCAGCGCGCGCCACCAGCGCGCCCAGGGCGATCTGCAAACCGATGCCAAGGGACAGCAGAAAGTACAGCAGCGTACCCGCATAGCCCACCGCCGCCACCAGCTGCTGCTCGCCCAACAGGGTGATGAAGTACATATCCACCACATCCACGGCAAACATGGCGATCAGCCCCACGGACGCCGCGCCGGTCATCACCAGCACATGGCGCAGGGTGGAGCCCTGAAGAAAAACCGGTCCGCTCATGGGGTGAAAGGGTCCAGGATTAACGACAAATTGAGCCCGCAAGCCCGGGCGTGACGCGCGAGTGTAACGGCCACAGCCTGCCGCGCCCAGCCGAACGGGAAATGCACGATGCATCGCAATGACCATCGCAATGGCCATCGCAATGACCAGCGCAACGACCAGCGCGACGCACCCACACGAACAATCACTGTCCGCGTCAGATTTTCACGGCGAGACTTCGCCAGACATTGCCGCTACCATGATCGCCTCGATACCAGAGCCACCCCGTTATGAGTCAAGCGAACACCAAACCTCCACTGATCATCGTCAACACGATCCTGTTTGTAGGCCTGCCAATTCTGGCGGCGGTGTTGGTTCCCCTGTGGGGCCTTACCCAGGGCTACAGCTACGCGCTATGGGCCTGGGCCGTGCTGTTCCTGTATCTCAATGGCCTGTCGATCACGGGGGGCTATCACCGCCTGTGGTCTCACAAGGCTTACGAAGCTCACTGGGGCGTGCGGCTGTTTTTTGCTCTCTGGGGCGCTGGCGCCCTGCAGAACAGTATTCTGGTCTGGGCTTCGGATCACCGGCGCCACCACCGCCATGTCGATGACAACGACCTGGATCCCTATTCCGCGGGTCGCGGACTGTGGTTCAGCCACATGGGCTGGATGCTGCGCGAGTACACGACCAATGCCGAAGACTTCAGTAATGCGAAGGACCTGATGCGCGACCCCATCGTGATGTGGCAGCACAAGCACTACGTTGCCATCACGGTGTTTATGAACATCGGCCTGCCGCTGTTACTCGGCCTGGCCCTGGGCGACGTGATCGGCGCCCTGCTCGTGGTTGGCCTGCTACGCCTGGTGGTGAACCACCACGTGACATTTTTTATCAATTCCCTGGCCCACTACTGGGGCAGTCGTCCGTATACCGACACCAATACGGCGCGTGACAACGGTTTTCTGGCCTTTCTGACCTACGGCGAGGGTTACCACAACTACCACCACATCTTTCAGACTGACTATCGCAATGGCATCCGCTGGTATCAGTGGGATCCCACCAAGTGGATGATCGCGGCCCTTGAAAAGCTCGGCCTCGCACGGGAACTGAAACGCGTGCCCGATTTCCGCATCCAGCGCGCCCTGCTGGACATGCAGTTCAAGCGCGCCCAGGAACTCGCCCAGGGGCAGAGCGAACCGGCGTTGACCGCTATTCTGGAGCGGGAGTACCAGCTGTTCACCGATGCCATCAACCAGTGGAGCCAACTGCAGGCCGAGCGCTACGAGCGCCATCGCGAACAGCTCGGCGATGCCCTGGAAGAACGCCGCCAACAACTGCTGGCGCGCTGGGAACAGGCCGCACTGCGGGACCGCTTTCGCGAGCTCGAAATCTCATTGCGGGACCAGCGCAAACGCCTGCAGCAGCTCATGGCCCAATGGCAGCTCCAGCCCATCGCGAGCTGATCCGAAGGCTGCCTTCGACGGTATATTGCAATCAGGCCTTCGGGCACGACCTCACCAGGGACCAGCATAATGACCGACACGATTTATGGCTTCGCGCCGAAGGACAAGGGCGGCAATGCCGTCTCGCTTGAGGACTACCGCGGCCAGGTACTGCTTATTGTCAACACCGCGTCCAAATGCGGTTTCACGCCCCAGTTTGCAGGCCTCGAAAAGCTCTACAAGGACTATCAGGAGCAGGGGCTGACCATTCTGGGATTTCCCTGCAACCAGTTTGGCAAGCAGGATCCCGGCAGCAATGACGAAATCCAGGAGTTCTGCCAACTCAACTACGGCGTCAGTTTTCCCGTGTTCGGCAAGATCGACGTCAACGGCAGCAACGCCGACCCGCTATTCGACTACCTCAAGACCGCCGCACCGGGCACCCTGGGCAAGCGCATCAAGTGGAACTTCACCAAGTTCCTGATCAATCGGGACGGCGAGGTCGTCAAGCGCTATGCCCCGACCACCAAGCCGGAGGCAATCGCCGCCGATATTGAGGCTGTGCTCTGAGCTGACTTTGCTGCGCATCTTTCGGGGTGGCGATGGCGCCGCCATTCCCTCCGCTCTCTGGGATGGGGGACGTTCGCTACGGGAATGACGGCGCCATCGCCACGTGACAGCGAACGGCCACACGGCATGTCCGAGCGCCGCACGACCCCGGAAGCGACTCCGGAAGGAGTGAGCCACGGTCCGCTTGCGGAGTGAGCGTCCCCCTCCCTAGCGAACGCAGCGAGCGGGGCGTGGCTCACGAATATCGAAGTCCGTCGAGACCCCGGAAGGAGTGAGCCGCGGCCTGCTTGCGGAGTGAGCGTCCCCCTCCCTAGCGAACGCAGCGAGCGGGGCGTGGCTCACGAATATCGAAGTCCCGACGTAAGACGATCAATGCTCGCGAGTAGACCGGAACTCGATGTCGGGCCAGCGTTCTTCCATGAGTGACAGATTCACCCGGGTGGGTGCGAGGTAACTGAGGTAGCCACCGCCGTCGATGGACAACTGATCCGCGGCTTTCTTGCGGAATTCCTCGAGCTTGCGCTCATCGTCACAGTAGACCCAGCGCGCCGTGTAGACATTGACCGGCTCGTAGATGGCCTCGACCTTGTATTCGTCCTTCAGGCGGTAGGCCACAACATCAAACTGCAGCTGACCGACCGCGCCAACGATCAGGTCCGTAGAGCTGATAGGGGCAAAGACCTGCGTCGAACCCTCTTCTGACAGTTGCTGCAGGCCCTTCTGGAGTTGCTTGGATTTCATGGGGTCGCGCAGGCGAATACGGCGAAACAGCTCCGGCGCAAAATGGGGAATCCCCGTAAAACCCAGCTCCTCACCATCGGTGAACGTATCGCCGATCTGGATCGTGCCGTGGTTGTGCAGGCCGATGATATCGCCGGCCATGGCCTCTTCCACCAACACCCGCTCACCGGCCTTGAAGGTCACGGCGTCGGCGATTTTCACGTCCTTGCCCAGACGCACATGCCGCATTTTCATCCCCTTGCCGTAGCGCCCGGAGCAGACGCGCAGAAAGGCAATGCGATCCCGGTGCCGGGGATCCATGTTGGCCTGGATCTTGAACACAAATCCGCTGAAGGCTGACTCCGCCGCGTCCACATGCCGATCCGTGGTATCACGACCCTGCGGCGGTGGCGCCCACTGCACAAAGTCATCGAGCATTTCCCGCACGCCGAAGTTCCCCAGGGCGGTACCAAAGAAAACCGGAGTCAGACGGCCCGCCAGGAACGGTTCCAGCTCAAATTCATGGCTCGCACCACGCACGAGTTCTATCTCGTCGACAAAATCGTCATAGTCCTCACCCAGCAGCGCCCGGGCGGCGTCGCTCTCAAGGCCCTCTATACGCTCGTCCGGGGGCAGCACCGCATTGTGCCCTTTCTCGAAGCAGTGGATCGTGTCGGTATACAGGTTATAAACACCACGAAAGTGATCGCCCATGCCAATGGGCCAGTTGATGGGCGCCGCCGGAATATCGAGGACCTCTTCGATCTCGTCCAGCAACTCGATGGCATCGCGGATAGGTCGGTCCATTTTGTTGACGAAACTGACGATGGGCGTGTCTCGCAGGCGGCAGACATTCATCAGCTTGATCGTGCGGTCCTCGACCCCCTTTGCACCGTCGATCACCATCAGGGCCGAGTCCACCGCGGTCAGCGTGCGGTAGGTATCTTCCGAAAAATCCTCGTGCCCTGGCGTGTCCAGCAGGTTCACCACGCGCTCGCGATAGGGGAACTGCATGACCGACGACGTCACAGAAATTCCCCGCTCCTGCTCCATGCTCATCCAGTCCGACGTGGCGTGGGGACCCTTTTTGCCCTTGACGCTGCCGGCGATGGCAATGGCATTGCCAAGAAGCAGCAGCTTTTCGGTGATCGTGGTCTTACCCGCATCGGGGTGCGAGATAATGGCGAAGGTGCGGCGGCGCTGAATTTCTGCCGTCAGGGCTGAATCCGTCATGGGCTGTCCGATAGTTACGAGGCCGGCGCTTATCGAGGTCGCCGGGTCGCGCATCATAGCGAATGGGCTTCTGCGGATAAACGATAGCGCACCGTTATAATCACCGACCATGAAATCAGACAGCATCAGCGGGGCGAGCTTCAACCCCTCGGCCCTGGCAAATTTGCGCAGCCTGCTGGCCATTCGCAGCATCGCGCTCCTCGGCCAGACAGCGGTGCTGGCCTACGTGGTCACGGTGAGTCGCACGACGGAAAACCTGTTCGGTCTGGCGGCGTCCCTGATTCTCATGACCCTGTTCACCGTAGGCAGCTGGTGGCGATTGACCCGGGATTGGCCCGTCACCGATGGGGAATTTCTGCTGCAATTGCTGCTGGATATCATGGTCTGGTCGGCCCTGATGTACTTCAGCGGCGGAGCGACCAATCCGTTTATCTCGTACTACATCGTACCCATCGTCGTCGCCGCGGCGGTACTGCCCGTTCACTTCACCTGGCTGGTCACCGGCAGCGCGCTTGTCGCCTACAGCACCCTGCTCTACTACTACCAGCCGCTGCCGCTGTTTTCTCCCCACGCCATGGGGCATCACGGGGACTCGGGCCAGGCCCACACCTTGGGTATGTGGTTCAATTTTCTGTTCAGCGCCGGGCTGATTACCTTCTTTATGCTGCGTATGGCGGCGGTGCTGCGTGAGAATACGGCATCGGAAGCCCGCCGCCGCGAAGACCGCTTGCGCGAAGACCAGATCGTTGCCGTCGCCAGTCTGGCGGCGGGTACGGCCCACGAACTGGGCACGCCGCTGTCCACCATGACCGTTACTATCGACGAACTGCTTGCAGACCCGGGGCTGAGCAAGACCCAACGCGAAGATTGCGAACTGGTAGCACAACAACTGCGCCTGTGCCGCGAGACGCTGCGAGGGCTATCAGAGACCGCCGAAACCACCAGCAGCTCGCCCAAGTGCTGTGACGCCTGGACCTTTCTCGAAAACACCGTCGAACGCTGGGCCGTGCGCCGCCCCGGCATGCCCTACGAATTACGGCTGGCCCAGTCCGGCGACGTACCGGCCATCAACTGCGACTCGACGCTGCAGCAGGCGCTTGAAAACCTGATCAACAATGCAGCGGATTCAGGCAGCGACCATCTTCGCATCAGCCTCAGCTGGGATCTGGTGGAGTGCTGCATCGCCATTCGGGACTGGGGCAAGGGGCTTCCGCCGCAGCTGCAGCAGAACCCGGGCAAAGCCGTCGTACTCGGCTCCGGTGGGGGCATGGGCATAGGCCTGATGCTCAGCCATGCGAGCGTTGAGCGCTTTGGTGGTCGCATAGAGCTTTGCCCCATGAACGATGGAACTGAGGCGCGGCTGGTGGTGCCGATCGTGTAAGTACTCGCAACTCTCGCTGCCACCGGTTCGGAGCAACCGCTATACTGCGCCCTCCTCGGGAGGGTCCATGCGAGCTGGTTCTACATTTCTGCTGGTCGACGATGACGCGGTATTCACCGCCGCTATGTCGCGGGCCCTCGAAAGACGTGGCTTTGCCGTGCAATGCGCCGACGGTGCCGAGGCGGCCCTGCGTGCCTGCCGCAGCGAGGCGCCCGACTACATCACCCTGGATCTGAACATGCCCGGCACATCGGGCCTGGTCATACTGCCAGAACTGCTCCTGGCCGCCCCGAAGGCCGAACTTCTCGTCCTGACCGGGTACTCCAGTATCGCCACCGCCGTACAGGCCACGAAAGCCGGAGCCCGGGACTACCTGTGCAAACCCGCCAGCGTGGACGAGATTCTCACGGCCCTCGGTGGCGAGACCTCAGAACCGGCGCAGGTCGCTGACAATCCCCCCTCGCTGAACCGGCTGGAGTGGGAACATCTGCAGCGGGTGCTAACAGAGAACGATGGCAATATCTCGGCGACGGCGCGCGCGTTGGGAATGCACCGCCGCACGCTGCAGCGCAAACTGCAGAAACGTCCAGTAAAACGCTGAGTAGCGCACCCAGCCATGCCGTAATTCCAGACGCTGATTCCAGGCGCTGAATTCAGGCGCTGGTTGCAGGCGCTGATTCCGGGTACTGATTACAGAAAATCAGACCTGGGCGCTCAGGCGATGCTCCAGTTCGGTCAACAGTGTCTCACCCACGGCGTCCATCGACGGGCAGGCATCGCCCAGAATCGTACGCATCGAGGTCACGGCCAGGCCTTCGTAGCCACAGGGATTGATGCGCGAGAAGGGCTCCAGGTCCATATCAACGTTCAGTGACAGACCGTGATAGCTGCAGCCCCGCCGGACCCGCAGCCCGAGGGACGCGATCTTGGCGCCAGCGACGTAGACACCAGGCGCTTCGGGATCCGCAGCCGCTTCAATCCCCCACCGCGCGAGCACATCGACGATAGCTGCTTCAATGAGGCTTACCAGAGCGCGGATGCCCATATTGCGGCGCCGCAGGTTCACGAGCAGATAAACCACCCACTGGCCCGGGCCGTGGTAGGTGACCTGGCCACCCCGGTCTACGGGAACCACGGGAATATCGCCGGGGGCGAGCACATGTTCCGCCTTACCGGCCACGCCCTGGGTGAACACACGGGGATGTTGCAGCAACCACAGCTCGTCGGCGGTATCGTCCTGGCGTTGCGCGGTAAAGTCCCGCATGGCGTCCAGCGTGACGGCGTAGTCCGCCTCACCAAGGTGCCGCCGCTGCACGGGGAGGTCCACGCCTCAGATAACCATCTGCACCAGCCCCGTGGCCATAAGATCCTTGTGCAGCGCATCCAGCTGCTCCGGCCCGGTGGCGATGATGGTAACGGTCAGCGCGACAAAAGTGCCTTTGCTGCTGTCGCGCAGCGTCACCGATTCCTGATCAAAACCCGGCGCGTGGCGCTCAACCACCTCGAGCACCGTGGGGTGAAACGCGTCCACCCGTCGCCCCAGGACCTTAACGGGGTAGTCACAGGGAAACTCAATCTTGGGTGGCTCGGCGTCACCCGTACCGGCAGGTCCGCCGATCAGCTCACTCACGGATCAGCCTCCGAACAACTTCGCCAGCCACATGAGCACCATGTCCCAGAGCCGGGCAAAGAACCCACCCGCCTCCAGGGGCTCCAGGGCCACGATGGGACGCTGCTCCAGCACCTCACCATCCAACGTCAGGGTCAGCTCACCCACCGCATCACCATGGGCCAGGGGCGCGGTGATGGGGTCCTGCAACACGGTTTCGCGAATCAGGTCGCGACGCTTGCCGCGCGGCAGAGTCAGCACCAGATCCTCGGCCAAACCAACCGATAGATAATCCGCCTGCCCCTTCCATACCCGGGGTTTCTCGAGCTCTTCGCCAGCCGGCACCATTACGTCGGTTTCAAAGAAGCGAAATCCGTAGTTCAGCAGACTGCGCGTCTCGCGCTTGCGCGCGTTGGGACTGTCTGTGCCCATCACCACAGAAATCAGGCGCATGCCGTTGCGCTCCGCCGACGCCACCAGGCCATAACCCGCCTCGCGGGTATACCCCGTCTTCAAACCATCAACCGAGGGGTCTTCGCCCAGCAGCGCATTGCGGTTGTATTGGCGAATCTCGTTGTAGGTGAATTCGCGCTCCCCGTAAATTTTGTAGTGCTCGGGATACCGTTCGATGATCGCCTTGGCCAGTGTCGCCAGGTCCCGCGCGGTCGTCAGGTGCTGGGGATGGGGCAGGCCATGGGAATTAATGAAGTAGCTGCTGTGCATGCCAAGCTCCGCCGCGTGCTTGTTCAGCAGGTCCGCAAAGGCCTGCTCGCTCCCAGCGATGTGCTCGGCGACGGCCACGGTGGCATCGTTGCCCGACGAGATCACAATGCCGCGCTCGAGCTGGCCAATGGTCACGGGCATGCGAGGCTCGATCCACATCAGTGACGAACCATTGAACACGGGATTCTGGGACCAGGCATTGCGACTGACCACGACCTGATCGTCGCGGCTCACGCGCCCGGCGGCAATCTCTGAAGCGAGCACATAGCCGGTCATCAGCTTGGTCAGACTTGCCGGGGGCAGCTGCTCGTCGGCGTTGGATTCGGCGAGCACCGTGCCGCTGGTGGCGTCAACCAGTAGATAGGCCCGCGCAGCCACCTGGGGCGCCGCGGGAACAATGCCCTGGGCCAGCACGGAACCAGTGAACAGGAAGGTCAACAGGGGGGCCATCAGGGCCGGAAAAATACGCATCATTCAGTCTGGACGTTTCATGTCTGGTCGTTGGGAAAGCGGCGCATGGTACCCCAGGGGCACCGGCGCGCGCACGTTGTCAGGGTAGCGCGACGCCCGGTGTAAAGCCCCGGGTCATCAACATATGTCTTAATTGCTCCAACTGTTCGCCGTTGGCGACCGGGCCCACACGCACTCGATGCAGGCGCTGACCAGCGACATCAACCGGCGAGACACTCACGGGCTGGGTGACGAGGGCGTTGACCTCATCGCGTAGGCTGTTGGCGGCCTGCACGCTGGAAAAGGCCCCCAGCTGCAGGTAGCGATAGGATCCGCTGGCGGTACCGCGATGGTCGTCGATACCCGCAAGATTAATCGCAGCGACACGCACCGGTGCCGTCCCTTTGTCTTCGAAACCCAGCTTCACGGCGGCGGCATAGCTCAGATCGATGAGGCGCTCTGGATGAAAGGGTCCCCGGTCGTTGATGCGCACCACAATATCGCGACCATTATCCAGGTTCGTCACGCGCGCGTACGTCGGTATTGGCAGACTGCGATGGGCCGCGGTCGCCAGATAGATGTCGTAGATTTCGCCATTGGCGGTTTTATTGCCGTGAAATTTGGTGCCGTACCAGCTGGCAATTCCCTCTTCCGCGTAACCCTCAGCGCTGGGCAGAACACGGTACTCCACGCCGTTCACCGCGTAGGGCGAGCTGTTGCCCGCGCGCAGGATCGGATCGGGACGCGGCACCGCGTCGACGACATCGTCAGGTGACAGTGTTGCAACCGGGGCCCCGTCACCCTCCCAGGCGACCTTGGGATCAGAACCGGAGCAGGCGACCAGCCCAAGGAGTAGGCTGACACTGATCACCCACCGGGGATAATTCCGGAAACAGATGGTATTGCCCGGCATCAGCCTGCCACGCCGGCCGCGATGCGCTGACTGAGCTGGTACACGCTCATGGCGTACATGGCGCTGTGGTTGTACCGGGTGATGACGTAGAAGTTATGCAACCCCATCCAGTATTCATGCCCCTGTTCCAGCTCAAATGCCAGCGGCGTAACCAGTGCCTGCGGATCCACATGCTGTGCAAAGCTGACACCCTGTGCCTGCAGGTCTACCGCCGCAACGGCGGGTTTGAGCTTGCCCGTAAAGATCGCCTCGGGCGTCGCGTCACTGATCGTCGCCGCACTCACCACCGGCTCTCCGGCTCGCCAGCCATGGCGGGCAATGTAGTTCGCCACGCTGCCAATGGCGTCCTCGGGGTTGTTCCAGATATCTGCGACTCCATCGCCATCAAAGTCCACGGCGTAGCTGCGAAAACTGCTGGGCATGAACTGGCCGTAGCCCATGGCCCCCGCATAGGAACCCTTGAGCGTGAGCGGGTCCATACCCTGTTCACGGGTCAGCAACAGAAAATTACGCAACTCTTTGGTGAAGAATGGGGAGCGCCTGGGGTAGTCAAAGGCCAGGGTCGAGAGCGCATCAATCACCCGATAGCTGCCAGCGATGCGCCCGTAGTACGTTTCTACGCCCATGATCGCCACAATCAGTTCGGCGGGCACACCGGTTTCAGCCTGGGCGCGGGACAGCGCTTCGCGGTGCTCGCGGAAGAAAGCAATACCTTCGCGCTCGCGCTTCTCGGTGAGAAAAATCGCACGGTACTCATACCAGGGCTTGGATTTCTCCGCGGGACGTGTAATCGCATCAATGATCGACTGCTGATACGTGGCATCGTCCATCACCGCCAGCAGTTCCTCGCGGCTAAAGCCGTGTTCCTCGACCAGGGAGTCCACCAGCGCCAGCGCCGCGGGATCATCGGAATACGAGGCAGAAGCGGCCGCGGCGAACAGTCCGGCACCCACGGCCAGGCCCGTGCGCAGCGCACGCGCCGCCGTGGTGCGGCAGCACCTCAACCCAGTCAGGCGCGCCGTTGCCGAACTTGAAGGGTGTCTAAAACCAGGGGACAGCTGTTTATTGTCGGACAACGCGTTTCTCCGTGCTCACGGCCATCAGCAGGCCAAAGCCCGCCATCAGGGTGACTATGGACGTGCCACCGGCACTGACCAACGGCAGGGGAACACCCACCACTGGCAGCAGTCCGGCGACCATGCCCATGTTAACAAAGATGTAGACAAAGAAAGTCAGGGTAATACTCCCGCAGAGAATGCGCCCATAGCTGCTTTGGGCGTGCAGACCGATCCAGAACGCCCGCAGCAGTATCAGCAGGTACAGGCCCATGAGAATCAGCACGCCGCGCAGACCGAACTCCTCCGCCAGCACCGCGATAATAAAGTCCGTGTGACTTTCGGGCAGAAAATCGAGTTGCGACTGCGTGCCCTGGGTCCAGCCTTTGCCCGACCAGCCGCCGGAGCCGATAGCGGTTTTGGACTGGATGATATTCCAGCCGGCGCCCAGCTTGTCACTCTCGGGGTTCAGGAGCGTCAGGATGCGCTGTTTCTGGTAATCCTTAAGCAGGAACATCCACGCCGGCCAGGCCGAAAACACCGCCGTAAGCGCCGCGCCAATGATAAAACGCCAGCCAATGCCCGCCATGAAGATGCCAAACAGGCCCGATGCCGCAATCAGCAGCGAGGTCCCCAGGTCCGGCTGGCGCACGATCAATCCCGCGGGCACGGCGATGATGACCAGACAGGCGGCGATGTATTTGGGACCGGGCGGCAGCATACGGTTGCCCAGATACCACGCGATGGTCATTGGCACTGCGAGTTTCATGATTTCGGAGGGCTGGAATCGAAAGCCGCCAAGATCGAGCCAGCGCTGCGCGCCCTTGGCCCCCACACCGACAAACGCCACCGCCACCAGAAGGAGCACACCCAGCAGGTAACCCCAGGGTGACCAGCGGGACCAGCGCACGGGACTGAACTGCGCCACGACGAACATGCCCAGGTAGGCCACGGTAAAGAAACGTCCCTGGCGCAGGACCGCGTCCATACTCTGTCCCGAAGCGCTGTAGAGCACCACCAGGCCGTAGGCCGTGAGCAGGAGCAACAACAGCAGCAGCGGCAGGTCCACATGCAGCGCGCGCGCCACACCCGGTGGTCTCGTGAGGGGACCCACCGCGTCGGGCATCTGACGCACATATTCCGACATCAGCCCGCCTCCCCCGCCAGCCAGGCATCGATGACCGTGCGCGCGATGGGGTAGGCCGCACTGCTGCCTCCACCGTTTTCGACGATCACTGCCAGGGCAATCGTCGGCGCGTCCAGCGGCGCGAAGGCGATGAACAGACCGTGGTTACGATGGCGCTCGTCGATCGCGTCTTCATCGTAAACCGCGTCCTGGGCAATGCCGATCACCTGGGCCGTGCCGGTTTTACCCGCCATTTCATAGGACATATTGCGCGAAATGGCCTTGGCCGTACCGCGCTGGCCATGTACCACTTCGCGCATCGCCTCGACCACCGCATCCCAGTTTTCGCCGCGGGCGATGACGGGCTCCTCCAGCGGCGCTTCGAGCGCTTCGTCGCCCAGCGACCGTACCAGGCGGGGCTGACGATGCTCACCCCGGGTAGCGACGATGGAGGTGGCCACCGCTAACTGCACCGGCGTTGCCAGCATGTACCCCTGACCGATACCGGCACTGAGGGTTTCTCCGGGGTACCAGGGCTGATTCATGGCGCGGCGCTTCCAGGCGGTGGATGGCAACACTCCGGGGCGCTCCGCCGTGGTATCGATACCCGTGCGTTGTCCCAGGCCATAGTCCTTGAGGTAGTCATGCATCCCATCGATGGTCAGGCGCCGGGCGAGGTCATAAAAATACACATCGCAGGACTCGGCAATGGCCATCTTCAGGTCCACCTCGGGGGCGTGACCGCCGCCGCGAATGCGCAGAATCCAGTCCCGATAGCGGCGGGAATCGCCGGGCAGGCGGTACCAGCCCGGATCGGGTACGGTGAAAGCGGGGTCCACCAACTCCGATTCCAGGCCCGCCATGGCGATCATCGGCTTGACCGTGGACCCAGGCGGGTACTGTCCCTGAACCGTGCGGTTGAACAGCGGCACATCCGGCGAATCGCGCAGCGCGTTGTAATCACGACTGCTGATGCCATTGACGAACAGATTGGCATCGAAGGACGGAGTGCTGACCAGTGCCAGCACACCACCGGTCAATGGGTCGATCGCAACCACCGCCCCGCGCCGTCCGGCCAATGCGTTGTGTGCCACGCGCTGCAGCTCGTAATCCAGGTGCAGCACCAGGTTCCTCCCAGGCTGGGGATCAAAGCGCTCAAGCACGCGCAGCACGCGCCCGTGGGCGTTGCTCTCGACGGTCTGGTAACCCACGGTACCGTGCAGTTCCTCTTCATACCGGCGCTCGATTCCGATCTTGCCGATGTGAAACGTGCCCCGATACTCGGCCTGGTCGATGCGATCCATCTCCTGGCTATTGATGCGGCCGACATACCCCAGGGCGTGGGCGAAGAGCGGCCCAAAGGGGTAGTGCCGCTGTAGCTGAGCATCAATCACAACACCGGGCAGGCGGTGTCGATTGACCGCGATGCGCGCCTGCTCCTCGTCGTCGAGGCGAAAACGCAGGGGCACATGCTCATAGGGGCGTCGCTGGCGGGCCCGGGTATGGAATTTCTGCAGATCGTCCTCATCGATCGGCAGCAGTGCCGCGAGTTCCCTTAGCGTGCCATCGAGGTCGTCAACACGCTCAAGGATCAGCGACAGCGTATAGCTGGGACGGTTGTCGGCAAGCAGCACCCCATTGCGGTCAAAAATCAGGCCACGCTTTGGCGGCAGGGGCTGCAACTGCACCCGGTTGCGCTCCGAGGCCGTGCGATAGGTTTCGTAATCACTGATCTGCAGCGTGTAGTACCGACCCAGCAGCAACGCTAGAAACAGCATCACAAGCAATAGCGCGGTAACGGTCCGGGCACCGTAGATGCGCTGCTCACGCTGGGGATCTTTCAGGGCTATGCGGGACGCCATGGTTCTAAAACGCAGTCTCTGCCGTCAGGCGCGATGATAGGGGTGGCCGACGGTCACGGTCCAAGCCCTGTAGAGCTGCTCTGTCAGCACCACCCGTACCAGCGGGTGCGGTAGCGTGAGCGGCCCAAGGGACCAGCGCTGATCAGCCCGTTCCAGACAAGCGGATGACAATCCATCGGGGCCACCAATAAACAGGCTCAGGGGCTGGCCTCCCATCATCCAGTCTTCCAGCTGGGCGGCCAGGTCCTCCGTGCTCCAGGACTTGCCGCGACCGTCCAGGGCAATGCAGTGATCACCGTCGCGCACTCCCTTGAGCAGGGCCTGCCCCTCGCGCTCTTTCAGGGTCTTCGCATCTGCGCCAGCGCCCCGGGAAGCCAGCGGCACATCGCGCCAGTCCAGGCGCAACTCCCGAGGCAGGCGTTTCTCGTATTCACCCACGGCGGTGTCTACCCAGCGCGGCATCTTGCCCGCTACCGAGTGAACGGTGATGCGCATCAGGGATCGAGGGGGGCCTCGTCACCGTCGGCTTCGCCGCCGGCGACCGGGGAGGACTCCCAAAGGCGCTCCAGATCATAGAAGTCCCGGGTGGCAGGCTGCATGACATGCACGACCACATCGGCCAGATCCACCAGCACCCACTCTCCCGCATCCTCGCCTTCGACCCCGAGCGGCGGACAGCCCGCCGCCTTGGCTTTGCGGGTCACATTCTCGGCCAGGGATTTAACGTGGCGGTTGGAACTCCCGCTGCAGATCACAAGGAAATCCATGACGTTACTCAGGTCCCGAACGTCAAGCGTGACGGGATTGATCCCCTTCATGTCATCCAGCGCCTCGATAACCAGTTCCAACAGATCCTGGGGGCTGAGGGAGCATTGCGGCTCCGGTTGTTTGCTGTCGCTGATGTTGCCTTTACTCCTGTGTTGTCGGGGCTGCACCGTACAATCCGTGATCCCGTATGTACTGGATCACCGGACCGGGAAGCAGGTGACTCACCGCTCCACCGGATTGTAGCAGGGCACGAATCGCCGTGGCGGATACATCCCGCGGTGCGAGCTGCTGTACATGTACTCGCCCACAGGGTGCCCGCAGCAGGTCCTGTGCCGTACCACCGCGCTGCTGCATGAAGTCATGCACCACGCCTTCCCTGGGCAGTCGCCAACCCGGCCGCGCCAGCACCACGATATGGGCAAGCTCCACCAGCTGCTCCCACCGGTGCCAGTGGGGCAGGCCCTGCACCGCGTCACAGCCCATCACCAGCAGCAGGCAGGTCTCAGCGCCCAATTCTTCGCGTAGGGATTCGAGCGTGTCTACGGTGTACGACGGTCCATCGCGCTCCAGTTCCCGCCGGTCGCAACGCAGACGCGGATCATCGGCAATCGCCAGTTCCACCATGGCGGCACGGTCTTCGGCGCTGACGCCGGGGAGTTTCCGGTGGGGGGGCTGCGCCGCAGGTACAAAGCGCAACTCGTGCAGGGGCAGCGCGTCCAGCAGGTCCCGGGCTGAACCGAGATGCCCACAGTGAAATGGATTGAAGGTGCCGCCAAAAACCGCCGTCGGTCCCGGTGCGTTCAACGGCGAATCTGCCCCTCACCCAATACGATGTATTTTTCAGACGTGAGTCCCTCGAGACCCACGGGGCCCCGGGCGTGGAGCTTGTCCGTCGAAATGCCGATCTCTGCCCCCAGACCATATTCAAAGCCATCGGCAAAGCGTGTCGACGCATTGACCATTACGGAGCTGGAATCCACCTCGCGCAAAAACCGCTGGCTGCTCAGATAGTCGCTGGTGATGATCGCGTCGGTGTGCCCCGAACCATAGCGATTGATGTGCTCGATGGCCTCGTCGAGACTGCCGACCACGCGTACAGCAAGTATCGGTGCAAGGTACTCCTCGGTCCAGTCCAGTTCCGTTGCTGCAACGGCACCGGGCAACAGGGGCAGGCTACGCTCGCAGGCGCGCAATTCCACCCCCTTCTCGCCATAGGCTTCGGCCAGCGCCGGCAGCAGCGCAGACGCTTCGTCTTCGTGCACAAGCAGGGTTTCCATCGTGTTGCAGGTGCCATAGCGATGCGTCTTGGCATTGAGCGCGATGGCCACCGCCATGTCCGCATCTGCACCGCTGTCGATATAGCAGTGGCAGACACCGTCCAGATGCTTGATGACCGGCACTCGCGCTTCGTCCACGATGCGCTGTACCAGTCCTTTGCCTCCCCGGGGAATGACCACATCGACCAGGTCATCCATACGCAGCAGCTCACCCACCGCCGCGCGGTCGCGGCTGCCGACCAGCTGCACGGCGGCACGGTCAAGGCCTGCGGCCTCCAGACCCCGCGCCATCGCCTCGGCAATAACACCATTGGAATGCAGCGCCTCTGAGCCGCCACGCAGGATCGTCGCATTGCCGGACTTCAGACACAGACTCGCGGCATCCGCTGTCACATTGGGACGGGATTCGTAGATGATGCCGATCACGCCCAGCGGCACGCGCATCCGCCCCAGACGAATACCTGAGGGGCGCGTCTCCATGGATCGAATCGCGCCCACGGGGTCCGGCAGCGCCGCGACCTGTCGCAGCCCCTCAAGCATGGCGTCGATGCGCGCTGGCGTGAGCTCCAGGCGGTCCAAAAGCGCCGCATCCAGCCCCCGCTCCCGGGCCCGATCCATATCCTGCTGATTTGCCGCAGCGAGTTCAGTGCGCGCAGCATCCAGGCATCGTGCTGCTTCAAGCAGGGCCCTGTTACGCTGCTCGGTGCTCGATGCCGCAAGCTGTCGCGAAGCCGCCTTCGCGGCACTGCCCAGGGCACGCATCTCGGATGCCATGTCATTGGTCATCGCGTCAGGCGTGTCATTGGGCATCGCGTTAGACGTGTCATTCGACACGTTGGTGGAAGTTACCGCGTTCATTAATACGGGACTCAAAAAAAACCGGCGAGAATTGTACCATTGCATGGGGTTCCCAGCGCCTGCGGGAACACCGACAATTGCTCCCCTTCCAACCCAGAATTGAGGCTATCCATGCAAGACCCCGACGCAGCGGGACTCTATACCCTGGTGATTTCCTGCCCCGACCGTCCGGGTCTGGTAGCCGAAGTATCGGGCTGCGTGGCTCACCACGGCGGCACCCTCGCCGAATCCCACAATCACACGGACCATCAGCACAGCTGGTTTTTCATGCGCAACGTGATCGGCGGGGCACCCGAATTCGAACGCCAGGCATTCTGTGACGAGTTTGAACGTATTGCGCAAACCAACGCCATGGAGTGGTCGATCACCGAAAGTACCCAGAAGGAACGCGTGGTCATTCTCGCCAGCCACGCCTCGCACTGTCTGGCGGATCTGCTGTACCGATGGAAGAGCGGCGATCTGCCCTGTGATATCCCCTGCGTGGTGTCCAACCACGAAAATCTGCGCTCAATGGTGGAGTGGCACGGGATTCCGTTTCATTACGTACCCGTTCCCAAAACCGGCAAAGAAGAAGCCTTTGCCAACATCGAAGGAATCATCGATCGCCACAACGCCGATACCGTGGTCCTGGCGCGCTTTATGCAAATCATGCCCCCGAACCTGTGCACCAAGTACGCCAGCCGCCTGATCAATATTCACCACAGCTTTCTACCCTCGTTTATCGGTGCGAATCCGTACCAGAAAGCCTACGAGCGCGGCGTCAAACTGATCGGCGCGACCTGCCACTATGTCACCACAGACCTCGACGAGGGGCCCATCATCGAGCAGGACGTGGTGCGCGTCGATCACAGTAAGAACAAGAACGACCTCGTGCGCCTGGGTCGGGACGTTGAGAGCAGCGTACTGTCGCGGGGGCTGCGTTATCACCTGGAGAAACGGGTCCTGGTTCACGGCAACAAGACCGTCGTATTCAATTGAAACGACCCCGACGGCCCTGCATTTCTCGATACCAGCCGTGGTACATTGCCTGCGCGAAATACAGGACCTGGGAATGCGACACCTAATAAAAAACCTGGCGCTCGCCGCAGCGCTGGTGCTCGCTTGCGCGGCACAGGCCACTACGCCGCCGACGGTCACGCTGGTGTATGTGAGCAACCTGCCTGACATCGACACCAGCCCCGGCCTCGCCGAAGTCGCTGGACTGCTGCAAACCCTGCGCAGCGAAGGCAAAGAGGTGCTCCTGCTGCACGGAGGCGACTCGCTGGCACCCAGTACCCTGGCGTCCTTTGACCGCGGTGCCCACATGATCGCCCTGCTCAACGAACTCGACCCCCTGGCGATGGCGGCTGCCAAGCGGGAGTTCGCCTTTGGTGAGGACCAACTGACCCTGCGCAGCTATGAAGCGGCTTTTCCCATCGTGATCAACAATCTGCTCGACCCTCTGACGAGCGAGAATCTCGCCGGCCTGACAGACCGGGCTGAAGTCCAGGTGGGTGATCGCCGGCTGTGCGCCACCGCCTCGGTTTCCCTTGAGCTTCGCGAGGCCTACATGCCGCGCCGGGTCCAGGCTCTGGATCCCGTCGAAGCAACGCGGCGCACCGCCAAGGATCTACGCGACTCTGGCTGCGATATTGTGGTCGCGCTGTTCGGCTCGGTGGATCCCGATCAGGAGTCACTGCTGGAGCGAGGACTGGTGGACTTGCTCATCAGCGCCGAGAGTCATGCAGACCAGGGGGTAAAACCGTCGGGCGAGGGTGCGTGGGTCACGCTGAAGGCGACAGAGGCCACGGCAGTGGTCGCCGAAATCAGCCTGGGTAAGTCCGCGCCATGCGCGGTATGTCCGACCCAACTCATACCGCTTGGGACCGCCCCTACCGACGCCACCATGTTGGCACGCCTGGACAGCTACCGTAAGAAACTGGCAGAGATCCTCGCCATGCCCGTTGGTGTGACCGACACTGCGCTCGACACCCGGCGCAGCGCCGTACGCACCGGCGAGTCAGCCTTTGGCAACCTCGTGGCCGATGCGTTGCGGGACTTTATCGATGCCGACGTGGCCCTCCTGAATTCTGGTGGCATACGCGGCAATCGCCAGTACCCCGCGAACAGCGTACTCACGCGCGGCGACATCCAGAGCGAATTGCCATTTCGCAACCGTGTGGTACGCCTGGAGTTGACCGGCAGCCAACTGCGCGCTGCGCTGGAGAACGGCCTGGCAGGCTACGAGGACCAGACCGGTGCCTTCCCGCAAATATCGGGCATGACCGTGCGCTTCAATCCGACGAATCCCGTCGGGCAGCGGGTGCTTGAGGTACGCATTGGCGGACGGCCGCTACGGGACGACCAGCGCTACTCCCTCGCTACGCTCGACTTTCTCGCCCGCGGCGGCGACGGTTATCAGGCGCTTGCAGGCGCCACACCGCTGCGCTCCAGCCTGAATGCCCTGTTGTGGGAATCGGTGCGCAGTTACATCGGCACGCGTGGGCGCGTCGCTCCCCGTATCGATGGACGCCTGATCCATGTCCAACCGTGACAACGCCGCGCCCTCCCGGCGTCGCAGCATCGGCTGGCGCATCAACGGCGCGGTGTTCATTGTCGCGGGTCTGCTGATAACCGTATCGGCACTCTCAATCTATGTTTTTTACTCCTACCGCGAATTGCTCACACAACTGGCCGAAACGTCACTGCCGGAGCTGAGCGAAGGCGCAGAGGTGTCAGCCCGTCTGGGCGGATTGCTGCTGCTGACGGAACGTCTCAGCACAGCTGATTCAGAGCCACTACGGCGTATCGCGCTGCGGGAACTGAATGAGAACTTTGACAGCGTCACCATCGCAGCGGGCCAGATCAGCAGCCCCGCCACGCGCACGCAGGTCATGCAGCAACTCGAAAACCTCGGCAAAAGCATCACCGAACTGGACCGAGTAGTGACGGTGAAGCTCGCGTCAGAGGCAGCGATCACGCAATCCCTGAAAGCGCTCGATAACGTGATTGCTGATGTCACCGAGCAGGCCGTCACTAAAGCCGGGACGAACGCAACCTGGATCGCCGCCCTCGCCCGTCTTCGCGCAGAGGTTCACGCCATTGCGCACCAGCAGCGCACCGTGGATCGGCGTCGTGCACGGCAGGATTTCGCGGCGACGATGGCCAGGCTGAAAGACGTTGCCAAGGCGCAGGCCGACACTGCGGCGACCATTGCAGTGACAGAGCTCGAATCGCTGATTCTCGGCAAAGGGGGCATTGCAGAACGCCTCGAAGAAGACCTGCGCTCAGGCATAAGCAGCCGCGCCCAGGGCAACCTCGTGCGCGGTGTTGTGGACGATCTGAACGCGGCCTTCGCCGGCCGCTTCATCGAGAACAACCGCGAGGTATCGCAAGGCGCCGAGGACCTGCTGCGGCGGCTGATGCTCCAGGTTCGGTTCCTTACTGCCGTCATTGTTATTGCCCTGCTCGTTGGCGCTGGTGTGCAGTTCTACATCCGCCAGACCGTGACCCGACGCCTGCTGCGTATCGAAGAGGAGGTGCGGGCCCGAGTTGAGGGCAGCGAAGAAGAAATCGACGAAGAGGGCAGCGACGAAGTCGCCGCCATTGCCCGTGCTATCAACTACTTTGCCCGGGAACTGCGGCTGGCCAGGGACGAGGCCCAGGCCTCGAATGAAGCCAAGTCGCGCTTTCTGGCCAACGTCAGTCACGAAGTACGCACGCCGCTGAATACCGTGATCGGTATGAGCTACCTGGCCAATCAGCACAACACCAACAATCGCGTGAGCAACTACCTGCACCAGATCGAGAGTGCCGGCACGCATCTGCTGCATGTTATTAACGATATTCTCGAAATCTCCCGGGCCGAAGCGGGTCGCATCGAGCTGGACAACCGCCAGTTCCGACTGACGGAACTGGTTACCAATGTCTGTGCCATGCTGCAGAATCAGGCCGACGGCGCAGGCATCGAGTTGCACCACACGCTGCCCGACAGCCTGGATATCGTGGTGGTCGGCGACCCCCTCCGTCTGCAGCAGGTGCTGCTAAATCTACTGGGCAATGGCATCAAGTTCACTCCGGAAGGCAGCGTGGGTATTGTCGGGCGCGAGTTGGCGCGAAACGCGAGTCATTTGAGCTTCGAACTGGACGTCGTCGACACCGGCATCGGCATCAAACCCGAAACACAGGACGTACTGTTCCAGAGCTTCGAGCAGGGGGATTCTTCGGTCACCCGGCGCTATGGAGGCTCGGGCCTGGGGCTGGCCATCAGCCGCAGCCTGGTGGAGTTGATGGGGGGAGAGTTGTCCCTCGCAAGCGTCGACGGCCAGGGCAGCACCTTCACATTGCGCCTGCAGTTGCCCATTGCCACAGCCGATGCCGCGGTACCCACCGAGGCGCAAACCGAATCCCGCCGCAACTGGAATTTGACCGCACCGACCCACGGCTGCCCTCCTCGCGTACTGATCGCCGAGGACCAGGACGTTAACCGGTTGATGATGCGTGAGATTGTCGAGGGTTTTGGCGCCGAGGCGCTGGAGGCCGAAAACGGTGCGCAGGTGCTTACCCTGCTCGATGACAACACCTCACCGGCGCCGGATTTGATCCTCATGGATGTACAGATGCCGGTGCTCGACGGCGTCGCTGCCACACAGCAGCTTCGCGAGCGCTGGTCTCCGGCGGAGCTGCCCGTCATCGGACTCAGCGCCCACGCCGGCATCGTTGATCGCGAGCGTTGTCTCGAGGTGGGTATGAACGACTACCTGACCAAGCCCGTCAACGTCGATGAACTGGGGGGGCTACTGGCGGCCCTGGGAGCACCCGGTCGCGCGGATACACCGGCGGCGCCAACGCCCACCGCGTCGCCTCCGGATACCGCACCCCTGCTGGACGTCGAAGTTGCGCTGCATCGCTGCAACGACAATGCACCGCTGCTGGACACGTTGCTGGAGCGCCTCACCGAACAGATCGACGCCCTGCTGTTGTTGCTACCCACCGATGACGCCACACCCGAGGTAGAAACGCTGCAGCATGAGGTTCACAGCCTGCGTGGGGTCGCGGCGAATCTTGCCGCCGTACCGCTCGCCACCGCCCTCACCGAAGCCGACACCACGCTGCGACGCGGCGAGGCATTGGCGGCAACGCAGCTCCTGCTGATTGAGAACCTGGCGCGCTCTACGCAGCAGGCGATCAGCAAGGCCCGTGACTCATTGACGACACCACAAGCGCCAACCTCAACTGGCGCACAGAGGCTTGACCCAAAACTGCTAATTAGCCTGCGCGATCGGCTACGCAACCGTGATCTGGCAGCGCGGGAACTGTTCGGTACACTGCGCGCAGCGCTCGCAGAGGCTATGGAGAGCGATACGTTCGCTGCGCTGGAATCAGCGCTGACGCGCCTGGATTTTGCAGGTGCCCTCACGGCGCTGGAACAACTGGACGCTACCGCCATGGAATCCGACGCAGACCCATAAGAAAAAGCGATGCTTGAAGAAAACGCAACAATCCTCGTAGTCGATGACGACCTAACCAACGTCGAGTTGCTCAATGACATTCTGCAGAGTCGTTACCGCGTGCTGTTTGCCCTGAATGGCGACGATGCGGTTACGACGGCGCAGGAGCAAAATCCGGACCTGATCCTGCTCGACATCGTGATGGAGGGGCGCGACGGTTACGACACCTGCAAGGCCCTGAAAAGCCTGCCCGAGACCAGCGACATCCCGATAATCTTTGTCACCGCTCTCGATGGTATCGAGGACGAAGAAAAGGGCCTGGCCCTGGGCGCTGTCGATTACATCGCCAAACCGTTTTCACCCGCCATTGTGCGCCTTCGGGTCGCCAATCACATCGAACTGAAACGCCAGCGCGACATCCTGTATTCCCTGTCCCAACTCGACGGTCTGACCAGCATCGCCAACCGTCGCGCCTTCGACAATACCCTGGAGCAGTTCTGGCATGCCCAAATCCGCCGAGAACTGCCGGTCACGATCATCATGATCGATATCGACCACTTCAAGCGCTTCAACGACACGCGCGGCCACGCGGTTGGTGATGAGGTACTGCGCCGGGTCGCCTCAGCCCTGGTGCAGTGTGTGAAACGCGGCCAGGACATGGTGGCTCGCATCGGCGGCGAAGAGTTTGCCGCGCTGTTGCCAGACACCGACATCGCTGGCGCCAGCGAAATCGCCTCCGCCATGCTTGAAAGCGTCAACGCCCTGGACATTCCCCATCCCGATTCACCCACCGGAACGCATCTTACCGTTTCCATCGGTGTCAGCGGCTGCATTCCCACGCGGGGAAGTGATCCACGCAGTCTGCTCGTGCGCGCCGACGATGCGCTCTACCAGTCCAAGCGCGAGGGCCGGGCCAGGTACTGCGCCCTCAGTCTCGAGCTATAGCCACCGGGATGGATTTGAACCGCGGAGTCTTGCTGCGCGGATCCCGCTCGCGATCCGTGAGTACGTTGGCCTCGGGGTAATAGGCCAGCAGGTTGCCCGCGGGCAGGTCGAAGGGCTGTACCTGCAATCCGCGCATCTCGCCACTGGCCGAACGCAGTGTCACCCGATCTCCGGCCCTCAGCCCCAGGCGCGGCAGGTCATCGGGTGATACGAGCACGCTCCAGCGATCCGCATCGTAGCGGTAGCTGTCGGTCTCTTCGTAGATGATGCTGTTGAACTGCCCCTCGCTGCGAATCGTCGCGAGCTGGAACGGATAGTCCGCCGACGCGCCGTTGGACGGCAGCGGACGCACGCGAAAATGTGCGCGCCCCGAGGGGGTGAGAAACTCGGGCGTGTGCAGCAGCCGGCCACGCACGTGGAATTCGCGCTTGGCCACGGCAATATCCTGTAGTGCCTCGAGGCCAGGTACGGTTTTCGCGATGACGTCACGCACCGCATCGTGATCGGCAAAGGCAGCAAAATCCACGGGCCCCTTTGGCAGCAAGCGCTGACCCAGCTCGGCGAGAATCGCCACTTCAGAGCGCACATTCGCCAGCCGATGAATACCCCCATCGCTAAGGCGCACATAGTTGAACATGGATTCCTGGGTTGTGGGTTGGGGCTCTTCGTCGCGGGCGGCCACGGGAAGTATCAGCAGGTCACCCTCTATGCCGTACAGGTGCCCCTGATTTAGCGTTGTGGTCAGGTGCAGACGAAAGCCGATACGGTTCAGGGCCCGGCACGCAAAGGCCGAATCCGGCGTCGCCGCATAAAGGTTGCCGCCCACGATGCAGGCAGCATCGATGGCGCCGTCATCCGCCGCTTCGAGGGCTGCCAACGTGTCCATACCCGGCGCCGTTGGCAGTTGCACACCCAGCGTGTCTTCTATGCGCTGAAATACCTCGTCGGGAAGTACGGGTTTTACCCCGATGGTGCCAATACCCTGCACGTTGCTATGGCCGCGCAGGGGTAACAGTCCCGCGTAGCGCTTACCCGCCATACCCCGCAGCAAAGCGAGATTCGCAATGCACTCCACGTTGTCGCTTCCGTGGCCGTGGTGCGTGATCCCCATACCCCACGCAAAGACCGCTTTTTTGCACCGCACGTAGCGCCCGGCGGCTTCCTCGATCTGCTCCCGCACAAGACCCGTTGCCTCGCACAGCACATCCCAATCGGTGGCACGCAGGTCCGCCGCAAACTCCTCGAAGCCCTCGCAGTGCCGGGCGATGAACTCGCGATCTTCAGCACCGGCTTCGAGTACGGCCTTGGCAAGTCCCTTCAGCAACGCCACATCGGATCCGATCGCTGGTTGCAGGTAGAGCGATGCAATCTCGGTACCGCCGCTGATCATGGATTTGGGGCTCTTGGGCGCGGCGAATTTCACCATGCCGGGTTCCCGCGCGGGGTTGATCACGATCACCTCGCCGCCTCGATCGCGGCAGGCAATCAGGCGGTGAATAAAACGCGGGTGATTGGAGGCGGGGTTCGCGCCGATCACAAACACCAGGTCACAGCCATCCAGGTCATCGAGTTCCACGGTCGATGTGCCGGTACCGACCGTGGATTCCAGCCCGACACTGGTCGCCTGGTGACAGTAGTACGAACAGTTGTTGACGTTGTTGGTGCCCCACAGGCGAGCCAGTAACTGCAGCAGAAAACCCGATTCGTTCGAGGAGCGGCCAGACGAATAAAAGAAACTGCGCGCCGGCTGCGTCGCGGCGAGCTTCTGACCTGCGATGTCCATGGCCTGCGCCCAGTCGATCTCGCGCAGGTGCTGCTCGCCCGCCGCCTTGTACACCGGGTTACCCAGGCGGCCGGCATGCTCCAGTTCCCTGGCCGACAGTTCACGCAGTTCGTCGATGGGATGGTGAAAGAACTCCGGTGGAATCGGACGCTGTACGTCGGTGGACTGGGCCTGCACGGACTTGTTGCACACCGACGGAAACTCTCCCGCCTCGTTGGTCATGCCACCGAGCTGGCCGCCCATACCCAGACCGCAGGCCTTGCACGTATTTCGCGCCCGTAGGGCCTTGGCGGAATTGGCGAGACCCATGCGCTGTACGGTCTGCAGCGTGTAGAGCACTTTCTTGGGTCCGCCGCCTACGATCTCTTTCATCGCCTGTCCCTCAATATGCGTTTTGCCGCGTTATGGCCCGGTGCCCCCGTCACACCGCCCCCAGGATGGGTGCCGGAACCACAGAGATACAGACCCGGTACCGGTGTCGCATACTGCGCGGCCTGCGGGTGGGGTCGCAGACTGAAGAGCTGATCCGGCTCCAGCCGTCCGTGGCAGATATCACCTCGGGTCATTCCCAGGTTGCGCTCCAGATCCAGCGGTGTGATGCACTCGGCACCCACCAGAATATCGCCCAGGTTATCGGTAAAATCGGCGAGGTGATCAAGCACTCGCTGCTGCACTCCCGGCTTTTCTTCATCCCAGTTTTTCCCGTCTGCCAGATCATACGGCATGTATTTGCACAGCAGACTCATGACGTGATGCCCCGGTATGTCGACCAGTCCATCGTCAAGGCTGCTGGGAATGACGGCTTCGATGATCGGGGGATCCGCCGGTACCCCGGCGCGGGCGCTGCCGTAGGCGCGATTCACATGCTGCGCATCGTCGATCAGCGTGATGGTGGCCCGGTGCTGGGGCCCCAGGCCCGCCTGGGACAGCGCGGCAAACCGGGGCACGCCACTCAGGGCCAGATTCATGCGCAGCGAAGCGGACTCCTGCCGGAACGCGCGGATGTCCCGGGCAAAATCCTGCGGCAGGTGCTCAGCGCCGAGCAGCTTGAGGAATGTCCGCCGCGGATCCGTATTTGCGGCAACGACCGGGGCGAGCAGTTGCTCGCCATTACTCAGGCTCACACCAGTGACCTCACCGCGCTCGATATCGATGCACGCCACGCTGGTGTTGGTACGAATCTCCACTCCCTGGGCCTGCGCTGACGCCGCCATGGCCTGGGTCACCGCTCCCATACCACCGCGCACCACACCCCACGCGCCCTTTTGCCCCGCGATTTCACCCACAGCGTGATGCAGCATCGCCAGGCTCGCGCCGGGCTGGGTCAGGGGGGCGTAGTTGGCGGGCATGATGTGTGCCGCGACCATGGCTTTGATTTTTGGACTGTCGAACCAGCGGTCAATGATGGACTCGGGTGCGCCGACAAAAAACTGCATCAGGCGCCAGCGGGACTGCTCATCCAATCGACGCACATCTGCCCCCAGGCGCAACATCGCCACGAGGTCATTAACGCCACCACCGGCGAGCTTCGGTGGTGGTCGCAGCCACTGTCGCGCGAGCAGGTCACCCACTTGCTGGACCGTACGCTCAAAGGCCTGATACGCGTCGTAATCCGTCGGCGAAAATCTGGCGAACTGAGCCCGGTCGTGGGCCTCCTCGCCAGTCAGCAGCAGATGGCTTCCGCTGCGGTCGAGATACAGGGAGTTCTGCAACAGTATCGGCTCATAGCCAAAGCGCTCGAGCTCGAGGTCCTGCACCACCTCCGGACGCAGCAGGCTGACAACATAGGAGTAGACAGAATTGCGATAACCGGGATAAAACTCTCTGGTGATGGCAGCGCCACCCACCTGCGGACATTGCTCAAGCACGCAGACCCGCATGCCACCGCGGGCAAGATAAGCCGACGTGGTCAGGCCATTGTGCCCCGCCCCGATGACTATCGCATCGTAGGCGCGGTTCGTACCGGATGCATCACTCATACCAGTGATGCTATCCCATCCCCCCCGAGGGTGATATGACAGGCTCGGCGACGATACGATAGTGCAGCAAGGTGGCGTTCACGAGGCCACGCGGGAGATTCAACATGACCAGTATTGCCAGCCCCCTGCCCTTTCCCGGCGTGGATCAGGACAACCGTATTTCCCCCGAAGGCCTGGACGCACACTGGATGGCCTACACCGGAAATCGCCAGTTCAAGCAGGACCCGCGCATCATCGTGGGTGCCGAAGGCATTTACTTTTACGACCAGAATGGCCGCAAGATCATGGACGGCCTGTCGGGACTGTGGACCTGCGGTCTTGGGCACAACCGGCGGGAGATCGCCGACGCCGTGAGCACGCAACTGCGCACCCTGGATTACGCTCCGGGCTTTCAGTACGGCCAGCCAAAATCGTTCCAGTTGGCGGAGCGCCTGCGCCGCCTGATGCCGGACGATCTCGACCATGTGTTTTTCACCGGCTCCGGCTCCGAAGCCGCCGACACCTCCCTGAAGATGGCCCGCGCCTACTGGCGCCTTAAGGGCCAACCCTCCAAGACCAAGCTCATCGGCCGCATCAAGGGCTACCACGGGGTGAACTTTGGCGGTATCTCGGTGGGCGGCATCGCGGCAAATCGCAAGATGTTCGGTCAGGGTGTGGACGCGGATCATCTGCCCCACACCATGATCCCCGAGAATCGCTTTCAGCGCGGCATGCCCGAGCAGGGTGCCCACCTCGCCGACGACCTGCTAGAGATGATCATGCTGCACGACGCCAGCAACATCGCGGCAGTGATTGTAGAACCCATGGCTGGCTCCGCCGGCGTCCTGCCTCCACCGGTGGGCTACCTCGAGCGTCTGCGCGAAATCTGTGACGCCCACAATATTCTGCTGATTTTTGACGAAGTCATCACTGCCTTCGGCCGCTGCGGCGCGGCCACGGGCGCCGAAGCCTTCGGCGTCACCCCAGACCTGTTGAACGTCGCAAAGCAGATCACCAATGGCGCAATCCCCATGGGAGCGGTCATTGCCCGCCGCGAAATTTACGACACATTCATGCACCAGGATGCGCCCGAACACCTGATGGAGTTCTCGCACGGCTACACCTACTCCGCCCATCCGGTCGCCTGCGCCGCGGCGCTGGCCTCGCTGGACCTGCTGGAGCAGGAGCAGGCGTTTGAGAGCGTCCGCCACCGCGCCGGAATCCTCGAACAGGCGATCCACGAACTTCAGGGAGCCCCCCACGTAACCGACATTCGCAATTACGGCTTCGCCGCGGGAGTTACGCTGGCGGCGAAGGACGGCGACGCGACCCGCCGGCCCTACGAAGTGGCCATGACGCTTTGGGAGCGCGGTTACTACGTTCGCTACGGCGGTGACACGCTGCAGTTGGGGCTTCCTTTCGTGATCACGGACGACGAGATCGTCCAGCTCTGTGATGCGCTGCACAAGGCAATCAAAGACTGCAACCGCTGATCTACCAATAATATTGACAACAATTCGCATTTGCACTAACTTGGCTGGCGTTACCACTTACCTGCGACACCTGAGCCCATGTACGTCTGCATCTGCAATGGCATCACCGACAAACAGATCCGCGCCGCTGTCGCGGAAGGTGTGACGTCGCTGCAGCAGCTCGAAGACAAGCTCGGCGTAGCCAGCCAGTGCGGTAGCTGTGCCGAGCATGCCCTGTCTCTTATCGCCCCCTTTGGCGAAACATCCCCGGTGAACCCCGACCTCTTCTATTCAGCCTCCTGAACCAGGGCTCGGCTAAAACCCTATTTAACCTATTGATTTAGAATAGTTTTCATTTGTGTTCTCAGCAATTTCGCTGGCCATCTGACCTCGACGGGGTCTACACTTCGTTCTCATCACCCGGCTGGGGACATGTGTCCGGTACCGAGTGTTACGCCCTACCCAATCCGAGACCGAAGAGAGGACATCATCGTGAAAGGCGACCCCAAGGTAATCGAGCACCTGAACCGCATTCTGGGGAATGAGTTGGTAGCGATTAACCAATACTTCCTGCACGCAAAGATGTACAAGGATTGGGGTCTCGTGGAACTGGCAGATCACGAGTACCACGAATCCATTGACGAGATGAAGCACGCCGACATCCTGGTCGAGCGCATTCTGTTCCTCGAGGGCATCCCCAACCTGCAGGATCTCGGCAAGCTCATGATTGGCGAAGATGCCAAAGAAATGCTCGAGTGCGATCTGCGCGTGGAGCACAAGGCCCACATCGATCTCAAAGAGGCGATTGCGTACTGCGAAAGTGTTGGCGATTACCCGTCGCGGGATATCTGCGTCAGCATCATGGAGGCCGAAGAAGAGCACATCGACTGGCTCGAGACTCAGCTAAGCCTCATCGACAAGGTTGGTCTGCAGAATTACCTGCAAACCGCAATGAATACGGTCAAGCCCGCCTGAATCCTGGCGGTGCCGGAACCCCGGCACCGGCACCGCCGGCACCCAAGTGCGGGTTCAGCCAGCGAAGGCAAAAAAACGGGGCCCGGCTAACAACCGGGCCCCGTTTGCTATGGGAGCAGGAACTCTGGCTCGCTGACCACCGTCAGGCGGCTTCCGCGGCCTCGCGGATCAATGGCTCCAGTTCACCCTTTTCATGCATGTCGGTGACGATGTCACAGCCTCCGATAAGTTCGCCGTTCACCCAGAGCTGGGGGAACGTCGGCCAGTTTGCGTATTTCGGCAGATTGGCACGGATATCCGGATTGGACAGGATATCGACGTACGCAAAGCGATGTCCGCAGGCCATCAGTGCCTGCACCACGCGCGCCGAGAAACCGCACTGCGGCTGATTGGGAGAACCCTTCATGTAGAGCAGCACATTGTTCTGCTCAATCTGTTCCTTGATCTGATCCATAATGTCCATTGGAAATCTCCATACCGCTGACGAAAACCCGACCATTTTACTAGGTTTAGTCCTCCAACTGCCAATGCGCAATCAACCACGCAAATTGTCAGGCCTTTCGCCAGTGGTTATGATCACGCTCCGGGCAGCGCTGGCGCTGCCCTTTTTTGTTGGGCGCCGGACCTCAAACGACTCAGAAACCGGTCTCCGGCAAGATGGAAGAAAACCGAAGACAGAAACAATCCGCAGACGGGAACACGAACATGTCCGCACTCATGCAAACCTACGCTCCACTGCCCGTGAGCTTCGACCGCGGCGAAGGTCCCCTGGTATTCGATACCGAGGGACGACGCTATCTGGACGGACTGTCAGGCATTGCGGTCACCAATCTCGGCCATGCCCACCCGGCAGTTACCGAAGCCCTCGCGGAACAGTCAGCGCGCCTGCTGCATTGCTCCAACCTGTACCGTATTGACGCCCAGGAAGAAGCCGGCGCCCTGCTCACCGCCCGCGCCGGCATGGAACGTGTCTTTTTCAGCAACTCGGGAGCCGAAGCCAACGAGGCTGCAATTAAGCTGGCCCGTCTTCACGCGCATCAGCGCGGCATCGAAAAACCGCGAGTCATCGTACTCGAGGGCGCCTTCCACGGACGAACCCTCGCGACTCTCTCAGCCGGTGGCAACCGCAAGATTCAGGCGGGCTTTTCGCCGCTGGTGGATGGATTTGTACGGGCCCCGCGCAACGACCTCAGCGCGCTCGAAAAAATTGCCGCGAGCAGCCGCGATGTGGCCGCGGTTCTGCTGGAACCCGTGCAGGGCGAAAGTGGCGTGCATGTGCTGGACACCGACTACCTGAAAGCCGTGCGCAAGCTCTGTGATACCCAGGGCTGGCTGCTGATGTTTGACGAAGTGCAAACCGGCAATGGTCGTACGGGCAGCTATTTTTACTACCAACAACTCGGATTCGCTCCAGACGTGGTCACCACCGCGAAAGCGCTGGGCAACGGCGTGCCCATTGGGGCCTGCCTGGCCCGCGGCGAAGCTGCCGAGGTGTTCTCGCCGGGCAACCACGGGTCCACCTATGGCGGCAATCCCCTCGCCTGCGCCGCAGCGCGGGCGGTGTTGCAATGTCACAACGACAACCAGCTGATCAGCCGGGCTCCGATCATTACCCAGCAGCTGCTGAGCAGCTTTGAAGCCTCGCTGGGGCACCGCGCCGCTGTGGCCGAAGTTCGCCGCGCGGGCGCAATGATCGGCATCGAGTTGATCGGCGAGTGTGGCGATCTGCCAGGCAAGGCCCTCGAGGCCGGGATTCTGCTGAACGTTACCGCCGGAAGTACGATCCGCCTGCTTCCACCGCTGGTCATGTCCGATGAGCAGGCCCGGCAGTTTGGTGCCACCGTGGCCCAGCTGGTGGATCAGTGGGCCGCCCACTCGCAGCAATTCGCAGGCGCCGCATGAACGTACAGCACTTTCGGTCTCTTCTGGACTTCTCACCCCGGGAGCTCGATGCCCTGATCGACCGGGCAACGGAGCTCAAGGCATTGCATCGCAGTGGTCAGCCCTCACCACAGTTCCCCGGCAGCGTCATGGCCATGATTTTCGCCAAGTCGTCCACGCGCACCCGGGTGTCCTTCGAGGCAGGCATGGCGCAACTCGGTGGCCACGCCATGTTCCTCTCACCGGGCGACACGCAGCTCGGACGCGGAGAACCTATCGAAGATACCGCCCGTGTGGTCTCTTCGATGGTCGACGTGGTGATGATCCGCACGTTCGGTCACGACATCGTGGAACGCTTTGCGGCCCATTCGAGCGTGCCCGTCATCAACGCGCTCACCGACGACTTTCATCCCTGCCAACTCCTGGCCGACATGCAGACCTACCGTGAGCATCGCGGCTCGATTGTGGGCAAACGGGTGTGCTGGCTGGGCGATGGCAACAATATGTGCAACTCCTACATCAATGCCGCAAGGCAGTTCGATTTTGAGCTGCACATCGCCTGCCCCGAAGGCTTTGCGCCCCGAGCCGACCTGCTTGAGGCTAATGCAGACCGCGTGACGGTGTTCAGCGATCCGCGCGACGCCGCCCGCGATGCCGCGCTGCTGGTCACGGATGTGTGGGCCTCGATGGGACAGGAAGAAGAACAGGCACGGCGCGCCGCGGCGCTCACTCCCTACCAGCTGAACGAAGATCTGCTTGGCGTTGCGGCCACGGACGCCCTGTACATGCACTGCCTGCCCGCCCACCGCGACGAAGAAATCAGCGCTGGGCTCATGGACGCACCGGATACCGTGATCTGGGACGAGGCGGAGAACCGCCTGCATGCCCAGAAAGCCCTGCTCGAACGCCTGCTGAGCGGCGCTAGAGAAGGCTGAAGCCCGGTTAAATAACCGGGGCGTCTAGGCGGTGCCCCGGTTATGCAAAATCGGTCCAAAAAATCCGGCTGTCGCTTTGGCGCCGTTTTTTTATCGGTATCAAGGGTTTTAGGGGCACACGGGGTTAGTGCTCATTGACCCCCCTACATCCACACATCTTATCCACAAGATACGCGCAGCCTGCTCTTCTTGCTTTCCCCTAAATAGCGCTTTATCTTGTAGTGCTTCGACCCAAGACACCCAATATCTAGCGTTTTGGGCCATGCTTTGAGCACTAGAACCAGCACTAAAGCAAGCATTAGAGCAAGCACTGAACCAAACACACGAGCGAACACGCGCGTCAACCCTGCATTGCACCGGCAAGTACCGCCGTTTGCTCAAGGCGTGGTGGTGATCGGCAGCCCCATGAGCCGCCTTCGAAGCGCCCGTGAACATGAACGGCCACCCGGCTGAGCCGGGTAAAAGCGGCATCGAGTCAGGCATACAGCAACAAATACAGCAACAAATACAGCAACAAATACAGCAACAATAAGGAGCACAGCACAAGTGACGACGGAAAACCTCCACGGTACGGACACCCCAGAGACGAGCACTTCGCCCATCGCCTCCCCCAGCCCCGCTTCCAAGGGTGTGAGCTCCGACGTGGAGGTTGCCGCCACGGCTCCCGGCCAGCTGCGCGTGATCAAGCGCAATGGCACCGTGGTGCCCTTCGAGGCCAGCAAGATCTCCGTCGCCATCACCAAGGCCTTCCTGGCTGTGGAGGGTGGAACCGCGGCGGCCTCCAGTCGCATTCACGAAACCGTCGCCAAGTTGACGGAGCTGGTCACGGCCACGTTCCGCCGCCGCATGCCATCCGGTGGCACGATCCATATAGAAGACATTCAGGACCAGGTGGAACTGGCCCTCATGCGCGCCGGTGAGCACAAGATCGCCCGGGATTACGTGATTTATCGCGAGCAACAGGCCACAAAACGCGCCGCGCGCATGGCTCTGTCAGAGCAGACCCAGCAGGCCGCCGATCGCATCGGTGTCGTCCAGCCCGACGGCAGCAAGCAGCCCCTGGACATCGAACGCCTGCACGTCATCGTCAGTGAGGCCTGCGCCGGACTGGCGGACGTATCCGAGAGCCGCATCCTCGACGAGGCCCTGAAGAACCTGTACGACGGTGTCACCGCCCAGGAGCTGTCCACATCCCTGGTCATCACAGCCCGCACGCTGATCGAGCAGGAACCCAATTATTCCTACGCTTCGGCGCGCCTGCTCTGCGACAACCTGCGCGCCGAGGCCCTGTCATTCCTGAAGGTCACCGACAGCGCCACCCAGGCCGACATGGGCACGTTGTATGCGCGCGCCCTGCCGGCCTATATCGCTCGCGGTGTAGCCCTTGAACTGCTGGATCCGCGTCTGGCGGAGTTTGATCTCGCCCGCATCGGCGCTGCGCTGCTGCCCGAGCGCGATCTGCAGTTCACGTACCTGGGCCTGCAGACCCTGTATGACCGCTACTTCATCCACAGCGACGAAGTGCGCTTTGAGCTGCCGCAGATCTTTTTCATGCGCGTAGCGATGGGTCTTGCCATCGAAGAGCAGGACCGCGAAGCCCGAGCCATCGAGTTCTACAACCTGCTGTCGTCCTTCGACTACATGAGCTCAACGCCGACGCTGTTCAACGCCGGCACGCTGCGCCCGCAGCTGTCGTCCTGCTACCTCACCACGGTGCCCGACGATCTGCACGGCATCTATGGCGCGATCCAGGACAATGCGATGCTGTCCAAATTTGCCGGTGGTCTCGGCAACGACTGGACCCCGGTGCGGGCCCTGGGTTCCTACATCAAGGGCACCAATGGCAAATCCCAGGGAGTCGTACCCTTCCTCAAAGTTGTGAATGACACCGCGGTGGCCGTGAACCAGGGTGGCAAGCGCAAGGGCGCCGTGTGCTCCTATCTGGAGACCTGGCACCTGGATATCGAAGAGTTCGTGGAGCTGCGCAAGAACACCGGTGATGACCGCCGCCGCACCCACGACATGAATACCGCCAACTGGATTCCCGACCTGTTCATGAAGCGCGTCTTCGACGACCAGGACTGGACCCTGTTCTCGCCCAATGACGTGCCAGACCTGCACGACCTGTATGGCAAGGCCTTTGAAGCGCGCTACACGCACTACGAAGCCCTGGCGGCCAGTGGTGAGCTGAAGCTGCACAAGACCGTCAAGGCCCAGAACCTGTGGCGCAAGATGCTCGGCATGCTGTTCGAAACAGGCCACCCTTGGATGACCTTCAAAGACGCCTGCAACCTGCGCAGCCCGCAGCAGCACGCCGGCGTGGTGCACTCGTCCAATCTGTGCACCGAGATCACGCTCAACACCAGCAAAGACGAGATCGCCGTCTGCAACCTGGGCTCCATCAACCTGCCCCAGCATATCGGTGAGAACGGGCTGGATTTGGTCAAGCTCGAGAAGACCGTGCAGACCGCCGTGCGCATGCTCGACAACGTCATCGACATCAATTACTACTCGGTGGATACGGCGAAAAACTCCAACCTGCTGCACCGCCCCGTCGGCCTGGGTCTTATGGGCTTCCAGGACGCGCTGTACAAGCAGCACATCGCCTATGGCTCAGAAGAGGCCGTAACCTTTGCCGACCGCTCGATGGAAGCCATCAGCTACTACGCCATCGAGGCCTCCAGCAATCTCGCCGTTGAGCGCGGTGCCTATTCGAGCTTCGACGGCTCGCTATGGAGCCAGGGCATACTGCCCATCGACTCCCTGGAGCGCCTGGAGCAGGAGCGCGGCAGCGACTACATCAAGGTCGACAAGTCCATGACCATGGACTGGGAGTCCCTGCGCAGCCGGGTCAAATCCCGTGGCATGCGCAACTCCAACGTCATGGCCATCGCACCGACGGCCACCATTGCCAACATCACCGGCGTCTCGCAGTCCATCGAACCGACCTACCAGAACCTCTACGTCAAATCGAACCTGTCGGGTGAGTTCACCGTAGTGAACCCCTATCTGGTCAAGGACCTGAAAGACCGGGGAATCTGGGACGGCGTAATGGTCAATGACCTGAAGTACTACGATGGCAGCGTGCAGGCGATCGAACGCATCCCCGAAGACCTGCGCCGCATTTACGCGACCTCCTTCGAGATCGAGCCGCGCTGGATCGTGGAGTGCGCCAGCCGTCGCCAAAAGTGGATCGACCAGGCCCAGTCTCTGAACCTGTACATCAACAACGCCAGCGGCAAAAAGCTCGACATCACCTACCGCATGGCGTGGTACAGCGGCCTGAAGACCACCTACTACCTGCGCTCTTTGGCCGCCACGGGTACCGAAAAGTCCACCATCGATACGGGCAAGCTCAATGCCGTGTCTTCGGGCGCGAGCGAAGCCGCCGCGGCGGCGCCCGCTCCGGTGCCCACCGCGTGTTCGCTGGATGACCCGGATTGTGAGGCTTGCCAGTGATCTTACCCCGTCGGGTTCGGGGACGAATCCCGGCGAGGGTGGCGCGGCGAGGGTGACGCGGACCGCTACAGCTTCACCGGTTTAGAACAAGGTATCACCCCACTCGCTGCGAAGTGCGAAGCCGAACGGTGGGGGCCTGCAGGGGCGCGGTGAGGTCTCTGCGGAGGTCGAACGCCATGGATGGCGTTCGCCAGCCTGTCATGGAAGACGCTGTTTGGCGGTCCGCAGGGACCTCACCGCGTCCCTGCAGGCCGGGCACAGAACGTTGAACAAACACAATCAGAAACAAGATCGGGAACAAGACCATGCTGAACTGGGATGACTACAACGTAGAAGAAGGCGCTGAGAAAGCGCCGGCGGTTGTCGAGGCTGCGGCGGAGGCGGCCCAGGCCGCTGAAAAACCAGAGCCGAGCCCCGAACCGGTAGCGGCCCACGAAGTCGCAGCGGCTCCGGAACCGGCGCCTGTTGAGCGCGTGGAGACCGGCGACCTGAGCAACATCGAAGCCGCGGCCGAGAGCCTGCGTGACATGGACGTGGCGCCGGGTCTTGAAGAGCTGGAAATGGGTGCGGCGCGCGTATCCGTGGACGAGAAGGCGATGATCAACTGCCGCGCGGATCTCAACCAGCTCGTGCCTTTCAAGTACGACTGGGCCTGGCAGAAGTACATCGACGGCTGTGCAAACCACTGGATGCCGCAAGAGATCAACATGACCGCCGACGTCGCGACCTGGAAGAGTGCGGATGGCCTGAGTGATGACGAGCGCCGCATTGTACTGCGCAGCCTGGGTTACTTCTCGACAGCGGATTCCCTGGTGGCCAACAATCTGGTGCTCGCGATCTACCGCCTCATCACCAACCCCGAATGCCGCCAGTACCTGCTGCGCCAGGCATTTGAAGAGGCGATTCACACCCACGCCTACCAGTACTGCATCGAGTCCCTGGGCATGGACGAGGGCGAAGTGTTCAACATGTACCGCGAAGTGCCCTCGGTGGCGAAAAAAGCTGCCTGGAGCATCAGCCACACCCACGAGCTGTCGGACCCCACGTTCAAAACCGGCACGCTGGAATCCGATCAGACGCTGCTGCGCAATCTGATCGGCTTTTACGCCGTCACCGAGGGCATCTTCTTCTATTGCGGCTTTACGCAGATCCTGTCCATGGGGCGCCGTAACAAGATGACTGGCGTGGCGGAGCAGTTCCAGTACATCCTGCGCGACGAGTCCATGCACCTGAACTTCGGCATAGACGTGATCAACCAGATCAAACTTGAGAATCCCCACCTGTGGACCGAGGAGTTCAAGCAGGAGGCTATCCAGATGATTCTGGAGGGTACCCAGCTCGAGATCGAATACGCGCGCGACACCATGCCCCGAGGCGTGCTGGGAATGAACGCGGCCATGATGGAAGAGTACCTGCAGTTCATCGCCAATCGCCGCCTGTCGCAGTTGGGCCTGCCTGAGCAATTCCCCGGCGTGCAGAACCCGTTCCCGTGGATGAGCGAAATCATGGATCTGCGCAAAGAGAAGAACTTCTTCGAAACGCGGGTTATCGAATACCAGACGGGCGGTGCGCTGTCCTGGGACTGATGTCTTCGCCGCGACGAAGGCGGCCTGCGAACCAACAGGGGGAGTAGCCAATGAGTGATCGCGATTGGGAAGCCGACGAGCCCGTCGATGAGCATGAGGCCCAGCCGGCGACAGACAGCGAGACCATTCTGATGGCGCTGGACCAGATCAGCCAGACCATCGACGTGATGACCAGCGTGGTCGGTCGCCTGCGTCATTTTGTTGAAGAGCAGGAATTCAGCGAAGAGGCCGCTGCGCGCGATGCCATGCGTCCGGGGCGGACGTTGCACTGAAGCGACCGATGCGCCAGCGCATCAACCTGCTGCTGCTGATTGCGGCCAATCTTTTCCCCCTGGCGGGCGTACTGCTGCTGGACTGGGACGTGGGCGCCCTGGTGGTGCTCTACTGGTCAGAGAACCTGGTTCTGGGCTTTTACAACATTCTGAAAATGGTGTCCGTCAAGGGCATCCTCGCCGTCTTTCCCGCCCTGTTCTTTACCTTTCACTACGGTGCGTTCTGCGGCGTGCACGGGTTTTTCATTACCAGCATGATGTTTGACTCTCCGGCGGGGTTCGGCAACGACGAGCCATGGCCGTTGTTCCTGGTGTTTATTCAGTTGCTGCTGGATGTGATTGATCAAGTGCTGGCCCTTGCGCCCCAGGCCTGGCTCGTTGCCTTTCTGGGCCTGATGATCAGCCACGGCTATTCCTTCGTCAGCAACTTTCTGCTGGGTGGCGAACGGGACCGGGCGACGATACAGGGCCTAATGAACGCCCCGTATCAGCGCATCATGATTCTGCATGTGGCCATCATTGCCGGAGGATTTGGTGTGATGGCCCTGGACGAACCGCTGATACTGCTGTTGGTATTGGTGGTGCTGAAACTTGCGATGGACATCACCCTGCACCAACGTGAGCGAAAGCGCTTCGCCGAGGCTGCCTGAAGCACCAACGCCACATATTGACAGTGAATACATGGCGCGTTCATCATGCGCAGCCTACAATGCACCGCACCGTTCCGACGGTGCAGGTCCTTCGACCTTCACCACCCCATCCACCAACGTTTCACGGGAATCACGCCATGATCTACCAGAGCGATGCAATCACGCTCCGACGTCACGACGACGGCATCCTCGAGATGCAATTCGACCTGAAGGGCGAGTCCGTCAACAAATTCAACCAGCAAACAGTGCAGGCCCTGACCGACGCCCTGGATGCGCTGGACGGCGAGCAGGACGTACGCGGCCTGCTGGTGACCAGCGGCAAGGGCGTGTTCATCGTGGGCGCCGATATCACGGAATTCACCAGCCTGTTTGGTTCAGCCAGCGATGACATCGGCGGTTTTACGGCCCACAACAACGCCAATTTCAATCGTCTGCAGAACCTGCCCTACCCCACCATCGCCGTCATCAACGGCTTTGCTATGGGCGGCGGCCTCGAGATCTGCCTGGCGTGTGACTTCCGGGTGATGAGCACCGCCGCCAAGATCGGCCTGCCCGAGACCAAGCTCGGCATTCTTCCCGGCTGGGGTGGCACCGTGCGCCTGCCGCGCATGATCGGTGTGGACGAAGCGGTGATGTGGATGGCAACGGGCAAGGACCACCGCGCCGAAGAGGCCCTCAAGGCCGGTGCCGTGGATGCCATTGCCGCTCCCGAGCAACTGCGGGACGTGGCGTTGGCCACCCTGGGTCAGGCGATGGACGGCAAGCTCGACTACGCCAAACGCCGCGAGGTCAAAAGCTCGCCCATGCCACTGAACGACACCGAAGCCATGATGTCGTTCTTCACTGTGCGGGCAGGCGTCGTGCAGCAGGCAGGCAAAAACTACCCCGCCCCTGTGAAGATCGTCGATGTGATTTCGAAGGCCTACACTATGGGTCTCGAAGACGCGCTGAAGGTCGAAGCCGAAGGCTTCGCCGAACTGGCCACCACCGATGTGGCGGCGGCGATGGTCGGACTGTTCCTGAATGACCAGCTGCTGGGCAAGGTCGCCAAGGGCTGGGAGAAAAAAGCCGAGAAGAAAGTCGAGCGCGCCGCCGTGCTCGGTGCCGGCATCATGGGAGGCGGTATCGCCTACCAGAGCGCCCTCAAGGGCGTGCCCATCCGCATGAAAGACATCAACCAGGCGGGCATTGACCTCGGCTTGTCCGAAGCGAACAAGCTGCTCGCCAAGCGTGTCTCTCGCGGCCGCATGACACCGGACCAGATGGGTGATGTACTCAACAACATCGACCCTCAGCTGTCCTACGAAGGGTTTGACGATGTGGATATCGTCGTCGAAGCCGTGGTGGAAAATCCCAAGGTGAAGCACGCGGTACTGGCCGAAACCGAAAAACACATTCGCGATGACGCCATTCTGGCGTCCAACACATCGACGATCTCCATCGACTTCCTCGCCGAAGCCCTGGAGCGCCCCGAGAACTTTGTGGGCATGCACTTCTTCAACCCCGTGCACGCCATGCCGCTGGTCGAGGTGATTCGCGGTGAGAAGAGCTCCGACGAAGCCGTCGCCCGCACCGTCGCCTACGCCAACAAGATGGGCAAGAAAGCGGTGGTAGTGAACAACTGCCCCGGCTTCCTGGTGAACCGCGTGCTGTTCCCCTACTTCGACGGTTTCTCGAAGCTGGTGCGCGACGGTGCCGACTTCCAGGCCGTCGACAAAGTCATGGAAAAATGGGGCTGGCCCATGGGCCCCGCCTACCTGTCAGATGTGGTGGGCATCGACACCGGCGTCCACGCCGCGGGCGTGATGGCCGAAGGCTTCCCCGATCGCATGAAGCTGGACTTCAAGACCGCCACCGAGACCATGTTCGAGAACGATCGCCTCGGCCAGAAGAACGGCAAGGGCTTTTACGCCTACGTGCCAGACAAGCGCGGCAAGCCGAAGAAGACCGTGGACGAAGAAAGCTACGCCCTCATCGCACCCCACGTGGCGGAGCGTCGCGAATTTGAGCGCGACGACATCATCTTCCGCATGATGCTGCCCATGTGCACGGAACTGGCACGCTGCCTCGAAGAAGGCATCGTCGGCTCCGCCGCCGAGGCGGACCTGGCACTGCTGTACGGCATCGGCTTCCCGCCCTTCCGTGGCGGCGTATTCCGCTGGATGGACACGGTCGGCCTGGCCACCATCGCCGAGCAGTCCGCCAAGTTTGCCGATCTCGGCAAATCCTACGAACTCACCGACGGTATGCAGGCCATGCTTGCCGACGGCAAAACCTACTACTGAGCGCAGGGAGAACTGACATGAGTGTTAATGCAAGAGATGCGGTCATCGTCGACTTCGCCCGCAGCGCCATGGGCCGCTCCAAGAACGGCTGCTTCCGCAATGTGCGCGCCGACGACCTGTCTGTCGCGGTCATCAAGGGCCTGCTGGCACGCAACGAGAAGCTCGACCCCGCCGAGATCGATGACCTGATCTGGGGCTGCGTACTGCAGCGCGGTGAACAGGGTATGAACCTGGCGCGCATGCTGGTGCTCGGCGCAGACCTGCCCTTCACGATTCCCGCCCAGACCGTCAACCGCCTGTGCGGCTCCTCCATGTCGGCCCTGCACACGGCGGGCGCTAATATCCAGGCGGGCATCGGCGATGTCTATCTGGTCGGCGGCGTCGAACACCTGGGCCACCTGCCCATGATGGGCGACGTCGACGTGAATCCGCGCATGGGTCGCAACGTCGCCAAGGCCGCAGGCATGATGGGCATGACCGCCGAGTACCTGGCCATGATCCACGGCATCGGCCGCGAAGATCAGGACAAGCTCGGATTGCGCTCCCACCAGCTCGCCCACAAGGCGACGGTGGAAGGCAAATTTGCCCGCGAGATCATCCCCGTCGAAGGACACGATGAAAACGGCGCCCTGATCGCGGTGGACCAGGACGAGACGATCCGTCCCGAAACCACCCTCGAAGGCCTGGCCTCCCTGCCCCCCGCTTTCAACCCCCAGGGTGGAACGGTAACGGCGGGCCAGTCCTCGCAGATCTCGGATGGCGCCTCAGCGATGCTGGTCATGGCCTACGAAAAGGCCCAGGCCCTGGGCCTGGAACCCATCGCCAAGATCAACGCCATGACCACCGCGGGCGTCGACCCGTCCATCATGGGCTATGGCCCCGTACCGTCCACGAAGAAGGCCCTGAAAAAACTCGGCCTGACGATCAAGGACATCGATATGGTCGAGCTCAACGAGGCCTTCGCCGCCCAGGCGCTACCGGTGCTCAAGGACCTCGATCTGCTCGACGATATGGACGCCAAGGTCAACGTGCACGGTGGTGCCATTGCCCTGGGTCACCCCTTCGGTTGTTCCGGTACGCGCATCACCGGGTCACTGCTGACCGTGATGCAGGATCGGGATCTCACCCTCGGCGTGTCGACCATGTGTATCGGGCTCGGGCAGGGGATCACCACTGTCGTTGAGCGGATCTAGCACCACGCCATAAGTATCGCCTAGGGCGACTGGGTGGGCACGCCGATGGGGCCCCGGCGGGTCGCCAAAAAGCGTCATCCATGACGGGCTCGGCAGCGTCCATCCATGGACGCTGACGCCCGCCGGGGCCCCACCGGCGCGCCCACCCAGTCGCTGTGCCAACCTTTGATCGCTGTGCCAACGATCGCGTAGAAGCGGGCGTGCCTGCGAATCCACGCGTAGCGGCACCAGCCACCGCCGCATCCCTACTACCGCTCGTGCTCGTGCTCGTGCTCGTGCTCGTGCTCGTGCTCGTGCTCGCAAGGAGTTTGAAGGCTGCGGCTGCGGCTGCGGCTGCGTTGGGGATGGGAGCGGCTTCTGGGTCGGTTTCGAGTTCGGGTTCGGGTTCGGGTTCGGGTTCGGGTTCGGGTTCGGGTTCGGGTTCGGGTTCGGGTTCGGGTTCGGGTTCGGGTTCGGGTTCGGGTTCGGGTTCGACCAGAGCCTGGCCTCTCTCATGACTCGGGATCTAGCCTCGGAGCATGTTGTGTTGCGGAGCACTTGGAGCGGGCGTCGGTGTCCATGGATGGACACCGTCGAGCCTGTCATGGATGACGCTTTTTGGCGGCCCGCTCCAAGTGCTCCGCAACACAGCATGCGCCCATGCAATATCTCCAAGCCTGATGCTGGAAGGACTTGCATCCTACCAACCGAGCTCTACCATGAAGCAGCCCGTAGCAGCACACCCATGCACCACAACCCGAAATAACAAAAAGACAGAGGACCACACGATGAACATCTTCCATGAGGATCAGGAAACCTGGCTCGCACAGGTGGACGAGGAAGTGATCGACCCGGATCGTCCGATCATCGATCCCCATCATCACCTGTGGCCCGAAGTCATGGGCCACATCTACAACATCGAGGACTACGCGCAGGACACGAACTCGGGGCACCGAGTCATCGGCAGCGTGTTCATGGAGTGCGGGGCGAGCTATCGCGAAGACGGTCCCGAACATCTCAAATCATTGGGCGAGACTGAATACGTCATGGCGCAGGCGGCGCGAGTGCAGGCCGAAGGACTGCCCACCCCGGTGCTGGGCATGGTGGGTCACGTGAGCCTGAGCGATGGCGAACACCGCGAGGCGGCGATCGACGGACACCTCGAACTTGCCGGCGACTTCTTCAAGGGCATTCGCGATGCCGGTGCCTGCGCCCCGATGGCAGACCGCGAACAGATGGTGATCCCCTGGGATGCGCCCGAGGATCTGTTCCGGCAGAGCGAGTTTCGCAACGGTGTTCGCTCTCTGGGACACCGCGGGCTGAGCTACGACTCGTGGTTCTACCACTTTCAGCTGAAGGACTACATTGACCTTGCCAATGCTTGTTCCGACACGGTGATGATCCTGGATCACTTTGCCACACCCCTGGGTACCGCCTCGTTTACGGGCGCCCATGACGAGATATTTCCCACTTGGCAGAAAGAGATGGACGAGCTCGCTCGCTGCGAAAACGTCTTTCTGAAGCTCGGCGGGCTGGCGATGCCGGATAACGGCTTTGGCTGGCATATTGCGGAGCGACCCCCGACGTCCGACGAATTCCTGGCCGCCCAGGGTCGCTGGTATCACCACGCCCTGGATCGCTTCGGCGCCGAGCGCTGCATGTTCGAGAGCAACTTCCCGGTGGACCGTACGTCCCTGTCCTACCGGGTGTACTACAACGCCATGAAGAAGCTCGTAGCCGGCGCATCCGAAGCCGAAAAAACCGCACTGTTTACAGGAACCGCCGCCAGCGTATATCGCCTGACGCTGCCCTGATCAGCGCATCAGCAGACCCAGCGCCGTGAGGTAACCCATGGCGCGACCCGTCACGCGAAACTGCTGATCCAACAGGTAGTAGGTGGGATAGGCCTGCACCTGAAAGAGCGACCGGGTCTGTTCCGTGCCCAAAAGCACCGGATGCGTCAGGCCCGTCGCTTCCACGAATTCCTGCACCGCAATCCGGTCGCGGTAATCCAGCGCGATAACCACGACGCGCGAACGCGTCCTATCCACATTCTGCAGATGAGGCGCGGTGGAGCGACAGATCCCACACCAGGGCGCAAAAAAGTAAACCAGCGTGTCGCGCTGCGCATCCGGCACCACCGTCATCGATGTGCCATCGAGCGTTGGCAGGGTAAATGGTGGAATCTGCACGCCACCGTCTGCCGGTAGCATGTCCCGGGTCTGCCACCACAGCACCGCCGCGAACAGGGCCACAATAACGAGAATCTCCCGTCCCCAACGCCACAGCCGCGACGCAAAAAAGCGCGCTGTAGCGCCCTTCTGTGGTTGCGGTCCGATGGGTGCCGGCTCAGTTCTCGTTTGGGGATCAGTCATCGTTCAGCGCGGTGTCCGTGAGTTTTCGTAGGTTACACTGCGACAACGGTCCACACATGCCATCGCCCGCTGCCCAATAACAAGGAGAACCCATGCCCTCCCAGGCCGCCAGCCATACCGCACAATTGCTGCAGAATCCTCGTCGCCGCATTCTTGATCTGTCCATCGCCATCGAGAATGACATCGCCTCGGACCCCGAGCCCTATCGTCCCGAAGTGATCTATCACCGCCACGATGGCACGCATGGCCAGTTGATGCCGTTTTTTCCCGGCCTCGAAAAGCAGGATCTGCCCGATGGCGAAGCCTGGGCCGTTGAGGAGTTGCGTGTGAATACGCACAACGGCACCCACATGGATGCGCCATGGCACTACCACTCCACCATGGATGGTGGCGAGCGGGCCTGGACCATCGACGAAGCGCCGCTGGACTGGTGTTTTCGCCCCGGCGTGAAGCTTGATTTTCGCGCCTTTGATGATGGTTACGTCGCCACCTCCGCCGACGTCGAAGCCGAACTCGCGCGCATCGGGCACGAGCTGCAACCCCTGGACATCGTCGTGATCAACACCGGTGCCGGCGCCGCCTACGGCGAGCCCGACTACATCCACCGGGGCTGCGGCATGGGCCGCGAGGCCACGCTGTACCTGACCGAGCGTGGCGTGCGCGTCGTGGGCACCGACGCCTGGTCCTGGGACGCTCCGTTTCTGCACACGGCGCGCAAGTTTGCAGACAGCCAGGACCCCTCCATTATCTGGGAAGGCCACAAGGCGGGCCGGGACATCGGCTATTTTCAGATGGAGAAGCTCCATCGCCTGGACGAACTACCGGGTGACGGCTTCGAGATCTGCTGTTTTCCGGTGAAGATCAAGGGCGCCTCTGCCGGCTTTACGCGCGCCGTGGCGATTCTGCCGTAAAAAAAGGCCGCCATTGAATGGCGGCCTTACGCGGATCAAGGCGGAGCATCACCCCACCCAACGAGCGTCATCTCAGAACCGATAGGTTCCCTGAATGGCGTAGGTCGCGGGACGGTCAAGGAACTTGTAGTAGCCCACGCCCGTGCCACCGGTCAGGGCACCCGCCAGCGGGCCTTCGCCACCGTAGGTCACCACATCTTCATCATTCAGGTTCTGGCCGATAAAGGCGATGTCCCACTTGCCACCCTGGTCACCCAGCGCCACGCGCAGGTTCAACTTGTAAAAGGAGTCCTGCACGCTGCGAGGATCCAGCGTCGGGTTGAAGGTGTAATCGTCGCTGTAGACCACATCCAACGTGGTACGCAGCTCGAGGCTGTCGCCCAGCGGCATCACGTAGTCGGCGCTCACCACACCCGACAACTCCGGCGTGTACTCCTTGCGCTTGCCCGTCGCATCGCAGGTCACGCCGTCGGGCTGAACCGCACCGGGATCAAGCACCTGCTGACCGAAGTAGCACTGGTTGTTCTTGAAGTCCGTGTACTCAAAGTCCAGATAGGCGACGGAGCCGCTCAGCGTCAGACCCTGGGACACAGCCCAGCGACCATCGAGCTCCACGCCCTTGATCTCGGCTTCACCGGCATTGCGCACATTAAAGCCCAGCACGCCGTCGAACTGACTGGTCTGCAGATTGGTGTACTCGGTGAAGAACACCGCGGCGTTCAGCTCCACAGAACCACCGAAGCGGAACTTGCCCCCGAGCTCGATGCTCTCGGCGGATTCGTCTTCGAACTCAAACACACCCGCGATATCCAGGCCGCGACCCAGGTTCTGGGCATTCACCACCGCCGGGTCCGGATGGCCGTTGGAGCGGATGTCAAAGCCACCCGCCTTGAAGCCCTCGACATAGGTGGCGTAGAGCATGCTGTCTTCAAGAACATCTACCTGGAACGTGACCAGAGGATTGAATTCCTTCTCGTCGCGCTGACCACTAATCTGGTCATAGGGCTCGATGCTGAAAGCACCGAACAGCGGATTCAAGGCCCAGAGCACATTCGGCGTCTGGCCCGTGGGGTCAACGGCGGGGAACTGCGTGCCGTCAGAGCCAATGTGGACCTGCCGCTTGGTGGCCTCTTTGTCTTCTTCGCTGTAGCGACCACCAACGATCAGGCGCATGCTGTCATTGATGTTCCAGGTGACCTGCGCAAACACGGCCCACATATCGCTGTCCTGGTCGGCGAAGCGATTGGTGCGAATATCGCGGAAAGCTGGGTTCAGAAGCCGCAGCAGGCTGTTGTCGGGCACGTTGATGCTGTCTTCAAAATCCAGTTCGTTGGTCTGGTAGAAGAAGCCGGCGATGTAATCAAGGGTCTCGCCGCCGGGTGACGTCAGGCGAATCTCCTGGCTGAACTGCTCAAACTGCTCATCCTGCAGCGCATTGAAGATCGTTGCGCTGGTGAAATCACAGTCGCAATCCTGCTGAAAATCGTACTCCAGGTAGCCCGTGGTCGAGGTCAGCGTGTGGTCGCCCAGGGCGTAGTCAATCGTCAGCACGAACACGTCTGAGCTTGTGTTGTGAAAATCGCCGTTGCCACCGCGCACGCGGTCGAGCTCGCCATCGATACCGCTATAACCGATCGGCGGCTGCAGTCCGAGCACGTTGTTGCCGATATTCACGAAGTTATCCAGCGCCGTGATGTAGTCCACACCAGCGCCCGTGCCTGCGAGGTCCTCGCGCACGATGCTCTGGGCCAGTTCGACATTCCGTCCCACATCATCGAATTCGTTGTGCTCGTACTTGGCGTGAATCGACAGGTCGTCCGTCGGCTCCCAGAGCAGCGAGCCGCGGAACACCTGCTCTTCTTCCTGCTTCTCGTCACCCCCAGTGAACGTGTTGGTGTAGGCACCGTCGAGGTCGCGATACATCAACGAGACGCGACCCGAGAGCGTGTCGGTAAGCGGACCCGAGAGCACTACGCGATAGTCCTGGCGATTCTCTTCGGATTCATAAAGTGCCGAGATCGAACCCTCGAACTCCTGCGTCGGTTTGGCGGTAATCATGCTCACGGCGCCGGCGATGCTGTTCTTGCCGAACAGAATCGGCTGCGGACCGCGCAACACCTCGACCCGCTCCAGGTCAAACATGGGGGCCCGGGACAACTGACCACGGCCGTAGTAGATGCCGTCCACGTACATACCCGTCGACTGTTCAAAGCCTGGGTTGATCCCCGAGCTCACGCCACGAATGGTGATGTTGTTCGAGATACCGCTCTGGTTCATCGAGAAGTTGGGGATGTAAGTGGTGAGGCTCTCCAGATTGGTGATGTTGGCCTCGACCATGCGATCCCCGCTCATGGCGCTTACGGAGATCGGTACATCCTGCAGGCTCTCGGTACGTTTCTGGGCCGTGACAACCACTTCTTCGAGCAGTTGGCTGTGGGCGACGCCGGAAAAGCTCGCGGCAACGGCCGTAGCGAGGACCGTGCGGAGGTATGGGGCGGACTTGCGTTGCGGACGCTTCATTGTAACTTCCTGTTTTGGAGATATTTTTTTACGCGCAGAGGATTGCTCAATTACGCGGCGGGACGCGCAAAGGCTAAGACCCTTGCCGAGTGTTTAGAAGCGAAAAAAGCCCAAAACAATCCGGGCTGTCGGTGATCCGGCCGCTATCAGTTCGCCCTGGGGTCCGGGTGCGTGCTGTAGTCAGGTGATTCCCCACACAGCAGGCGATCCACGTCCTCAAGCGCATCCAGCAGCCCCTGAATGGGCAGCCCCTGGCCACGAAAATATTCCTCTGCCATGGGCACGATGCCGCATTTTGCAGGCAGGGGTTCCTGCTCCGTCACCAGACGCCGCATGGTGGGAATGAATATCCACTGCAGCCACTGGGGTAGCGTCAGCGTGTCTACGGCAAAGGGCTGTGTCGAGCTCAGAGCCGCTTCATCAGGTGCCTCGTTTTCCCACAACGACAACGTACGCAGCTCCGCCTCAATGTCTATTAACGTGGCCGCTACCTGCGTGTGCACTATTCACACTCTCCGAATAAAAAACCCATTGTAAATCAAACAGTAATCGCAGGCCGAGGACTTTACGGCCGGTAGTTTCCCAGGGAACAAGTCGTTAAACTGAAGCACTGGCAAAAAAGAGATAACAAACTCACTTGTCAAAACACAATAAGAACAAGCCTGCCCGCTCAACTGATCCATTGCGACACGCTATCGCAGCGCGTCGAGCACCCCCCTTGCAGCACCGGGTGATCAGTTTGCTGTGGGCATCCGTATCACCTCGCACGAACCCATAACTCAAATTAAGGATTGTTCAGATGAACCCTCGCAATCGCACCACAATCAGTCAATGGCTCCAGCGTCCCCTGACTACCGCTGTAGCCGCGGTTATCGCCGGCTCAAGTTTAAACGCCATGGCGCAGGAACAACCTCGCCGCGGCTCCGCGTCGGCCCTGCTTGAAGAGGTCGTCGTGACAGCGCGTAAGCGTGAGGAAGGCGCCCAGGACGTTCCCCTGTCCGTGAGCGCCTACAGCGAAGACCAGCTCGACGCCCTCAAAGTTCGCAACCTGACCGATCTCGCCGTCGGCATGCCCAGTGTCGTACTCGACGAAATTGGCACGTCTCGCGGCTATGCAAACTTCTCAATCCGAGGCATCGGCATCAACAGTTCCATTCCTTCGATCGACCCCGCCGTTGGTGTGGTGATAGATGGCGTCTACCTTGGCACCAACTCGGGCATCGTGTTTGACAACTTTGACATCCAGAGCATCGAAGTGCTTCGCGGCCCCCAAGGCACGCTGTTTGGGCGAAACGTGACGGGTGGCGCTGTACTGATCAACACCAAGGTACCCACGGAAGAGTTTGAGTTCGACGCCCGGGTCAGCTACGAATTCCCGGAGGACGGCGGTGCAAGCACGATCCTTCAGGGGTCGGTGAGTGGCGGCCTGACCGATACGCTGTCGGCAAAGCTGGCGGTGTATTACAACGATGACGAGGGTGCTCTGGTCAACGAGTTTGATGACCGTGATCATGGCGCCTACGAGCAGACGATCATTCGCCCGGTGATTGCCTGGCGTCCGACGGACACGCTTGAAATCATCGCACGCTATGAATACCAGGACATCGAGAACGATGGTCCTTCAGCCCAGTCCCACATCAATGGCAGCGGCAATCCCGGCAGCCCCTACAACGCGGATCGTGACAGCTTTGACTTCAATATCGATGAACCGGGTTACGGCAAGCTCGAGATCGACAGCTTCAACCTCACAGTCAACTGGGACGTCGCCAACGGCACCATCACCAATATCTTCGCGACGCGGGAACAAGAGAACCAGACCCTCGCAGATATCGATGCCCAGCCGATCTGGATTTTCCACTCCGACACAGATTCGAGCTATGAGCAGTGGTCGAACGAACTGCGATACAACGGCCTGTTCATGGATGACCGGCTTAACCTCACCACCGGCGTCTACATGTTTGAAAGTGAATTGGCCTACGACGAAAACCGCCGCCTGTTCGGTGTTCTCACCGGCGCAGGTGTACCGGCGCTCAGCCAGGAAGGCGGTGGTTATCTGGATGTAGAAAGCATGGGTGTATTCGCATCGGTGGACTACGACCTGTCGGACCGCCTGACCCTGTCTGCCGGTGTCCGCTGGACCAAAGAAGAAAAGGATGCCCGCACGACCAACCTGCCGATCAACAACGCGCCATGCTACATCGGTAGCCCCAATGGTCCGTCCTATGCACCGGCAACCACCGAGTGTGCCGCGGACTTCGTTGACAGCGAAAGCTGGTCCTTTGTTTCGCCCAAACTTGGCTTCATGTACGAACTGACCGACAGCTCCCGCGTGTACGGTAGCGTCACGCAGGGGTATCGCTCCGGTGGCTACAACCTGCGAAATACCGAAGTACCCACGGGATTTGCGCCAGACGGCACGGCGATCTACGAGTTTGGCCCCGGACCCTTTGACGAGGAAGAGGTTACGTCGTGGGAAGTCGGTTACAAATCCGAATGGTCTCGCGGCCAACTGAATGTGTCAGCCTATTTCACCGAAATCGCAGATCAGCAACGTGAAGTGAACCTGCCGAGCGCCGTATCGGGCGTACTGCAGCTGATTCAGAACACGGCAGACACCGACATCATGGGCCTGGAGGTAGACGGCACCTTTGCCCTTACCGACAACCTGACCATCCTCGCGTCCCTGGGCGTGATCGACGCGGAGTACACCAGTGTTCGTTTTGATCTGAACGGTGACGGCGTCGTCGATGGAGCTGACAAGTCGCTGGAGCTGCCCCGGGCACCAGAACTGACTTACAGCATTTCGGCGGTCTACGATATGGAGATCGGTGACCTGGGCTACCTGTCATCCCGTATCAGCTACGGTTATCGCGATGAAACCTTCTACACCGATAACAATCTGGGCTTCATTCTCGAGCAGGAGATGCTGGACATCTATCTGGACTTCTACACCGCCGGTGGCAACTGGACGCTGTCCATGTATGGCCGCAACCTGCTGGATACGGTACGCCACGGCGGTGATACGCAGCTCGGTAATATCGGTCCCTTGCCTGTCAACGGAACCTTCTCTCCGCTGGGCACTCCGGCAACGCTGGGCTTCGAAGCTCGCTACAGCTTCTAAGCGAGCTTAACGGCGGAACAAAGCCCGCGGCGCGCAAGCTCCGCGGGCTTTTTTATGACGCATTGACTTCAGAACTCATACCGCGCACTGATGCCATAGGACATCGGCGAGGAACGGAAGGTGTTGTAGCCGATAAACCCGAAGCCCGATACCGCGAAATCCTCATCGAGCAGGTTCCGTCCAAACAATGAGATCTCAACACCCGCAATCGGTGGACGAAGTGTCCAGTCCGCCGACAGCGTTGTGTAGCCCGACTGCCTCCGGTCATCTCGCCCTTCGGCATCCAGGTAAAACTCACTGCGGTATTTGGCGGCGATGCGCAGTTCACTCCCCACGTCGCCCAGCGTCCAGGCGTAGGTGGCCGCCAGCGTGGCCGACTCGTCTGAAGCAAACGGGAGCGGATTACCGTCGAACAGGTCAGCGTTGCCCAGACGGTCGCTCGATTGCTCTATTTCAGTATCGAGCAGCGTAAAACCACCCTCGATGCGCAGGCTCGCAGTAGGACGCCAAGTGAGCGAGGCTTCCAAACCGGCACTGCTGGCCTCGTCCAGATTCGACAGGGAGTTGGACACAATGCTCGATCCATCGGGCAAGACAAAATTGACGAAGATCCGCGCCTGGGGAGCGTCGTATTCCTGGTAGAACGCGGCGACCGCATAGCTGAGCTGCTCACTGGGGCTGGCTTTGTAGCCAATTTCAAAGGCCGTCACGGTCTCTTTGTCGAACAAGCCCTCGTCAGCGTAGTGCAAGACATTGTTGGCGACCTCGCCATTAAATCCGCCGGACTTGAAGCCCTGGGCCAGGGACGCGTAGGCCGCGCCGCTCGTCGTGAAGTACTGCAGCGCCAGATCGCCACTGAAGGTCGTATCGCTGAGGGTGTTTGCGCCGATGGCACCGCCGACACCATCGCGATTGTTCAGAGCCTGCACCCCGTCGGCGAAGATGTGTACCCCAGACCCCTCGCCTTCAATCCGCTCATCGGTCAGGCGGCCCCCCACGGTCAGGCCGAAACGCCCGGGAAGATCAATTTCGTTACGGGTGAACAGCGCGATCGCACGGCGCTGCTGTTCGATGTCAGTCACAAGGGTGCTGGCCGGGGTATCTGATGCCGGGTCTGGGCCGGCCCGCCCTGGCGCGCCGACGTAGGGACAGGTACCGAGCAGCGTGCCCAGGTCCAGTTCTCCGCACCAGATGGTGTACACCTGGTCAAAGTCGTCGTAACTGAGCGACAGCCCCAGCAACGACTGACCCCACGACATGGATCGTTGTGCCCTGAACTCCTGGCTCAACTGCAGGTAGTCGCGATCATAGGACAGGTTGGCATTGAAGTTTGCGTTGCCAAACGGTGCCGGTGTGCCGTCGAAATCAAAGCCGTACTGCTGGTTGTAGCCTTCCACCGCAGTAACCGAGGTCAGGTTCCAGCCGAGTAGCTCGCTCACCCATTCGACCGAGGCCCCATAGAATTCGTTGTCGGTGTCCTGCCGACCATCGCCCGCGACGGAAATCTCGAAATCATCCACATCAATCGCATCATTGCGCGGACTCGTATTGACGCCGTTGTCCTCTTCGTAATGAGCGCGAAAATAGACCGATCCGCCATCACTGAGCTGCGATGCCAGCGCCGCCCGCAAGCCGAACTCTTCGCGACGACCCGCCGCCGATGCAGGTGCGGGGGCATCAGCGGTTTGCACATTGTCCAGCACCGGATCTTCACGCAGTGCACGCGCCGCCAGGCGAACATGCGTGCTGTCACTCACCGCGCCACCAACGGCCGCGCGAAGATCTACGCGATTAAAGCGGGCATAGCTCGCGTCGAGATAGCTGGTCTGATCCGCGCCCGGTCGCGCACTGATAAAGTTAATCGCGCCCGAAGACGCGTTACGCCCATACAACGTTCCCTGCGGCCCCTTGAGCACCTCGACGCGCTCCAGATCGTAGAGCAGGCCGCTCGTTTGCACGTTGGTCGCGAGGAATACCCCGTCGGCGTACACCGCCGCCGCCCCCGGGGTGAGCGCCTGATGATCAACCGCGCCAATGCCACGAATCTGAAACGCCACCTGACTGCCATTGGCGACCGCCGCCTGCACACCGTTGAGGTATTCCGTGATGTCTTCGGCACTGTTCAGCGCCGCACTGGCGGCAATATCGTCCAGCGAAAGCACCTGCAGCGACATCGGCACATCCACCGGTGCCTGGGACCGATGCGACGCCGTCACCACCACCTGCTCCATCACCGGTGAATCTGCAACCCCCCACTGGGCCGCCGTCACCAACAAACCACAGAGCGCCGCAGCACCCCTTCGATGCGAACGGCGAAGCTCGACACACCTAAAATCCGCATAACACGGCGCCTGCTCAGCACCTCTGGGCATCGTCATAAAATTCGATCCGATAAACGTAATGAGAGACCGGGCCCGTGCAACTCCGCCTGCTCGGCAGGTCGTTGGCAACCGATCTACTTGTTAACCATAGAACGCATGTAAGGTTAACATGTCTTGCGCGCCGTGGGATCCCCCATCAGCGCATAGTGCCCCGAATCCGGCACAGGCGACGATGCTCCCGCCGCTCGCTGGGAGGGGGGACGCTCGCTATGGGAGCATCGCCACCTGTGCCTTACGCGATGCGAGCGTCAGAAGTCCAGCGCCCGAAACGCGGCGACAGACACCACCGCCAGACCCGCCACAACGGGAGCACAACGCGCCCCCGCCCCAACCGTCGACCGCACCACCGCCAGCACCCCACAACGGAAGCACAACTCGCCCCCGCCCCACACGTCGGCAGCACCACCGCCAGGCCCCGGACCACCTGCGTCGTATCGCGAAGTGCAGCGTCCCCCCTCCCAGCGAAACGGAGCGATGCGACGCAGGTGGTCCGGGGCCGGAGATGTGGCACCAACGCAGGTGGTGCGGGGCCGGAGATGTGGCACCAACGCAGGTGTTCCGGGGCCGGAGACGTGGCACCAACGCAGGTGGTCCGGGGCCGGAGACGTGGCACTAACGCAAGTGGTCCGGGACCGGAGTCGCGGCACCAGCGGCTGTGGTCAGGGGTCGGAGAAGTGGCTAGTCAAACTGCCGCGTAAACGGCGGCAGAGAATCGAGAATGGCCCGCCCGTAGCGCCGCGTCAGCACCCGTCGATCGAGCAATGTCACGCGCCCGGTGTCGGACTCAGTGCGCAGCAGGCGTCCGCTGGCCTGCACCAGCCGCAGTGCTGCATCCGGCACACTGATCTCCATAAAGGGATTGCGCCCCTGGGCCTCCAGCCACTCCGCCAGCGCTGAGTCCACGGGATCATCCGGCACCGAAAACGGCAGTTTGGCGATAAGTACATGGGCGCAGTACGCACCAGGCAGATCCACACCCTCGGCAAAGCTGGCCAGACCGAAAATCACGCTGCCCTGGCCCTCATCGATCGCCTCGCGATGACGGCGCAGGATCTCCTGCTTGCTGTAGTCATCCTGACGCAAGGTTCGCCGCTGCCACTCTCGCGGCAGGTCATCGAAGACATCGTTCATCTGACGTCGCGATGAGAACAGTACGAGAGAACCTTCCTGCTCATCCATCAGCTCGGGCAGCAGCGTCACCAGCTCCTGCGTATGTGCCTGGGCGTCGCTCGCCTCGCTCGTCATCGCCGGCACCCGCAGCGTCGCGCGGCGATAGTCAAAGGGGCTGGCCACCACCTTGAACGCACTGTCGGCGGGGACTCCGGATCGGGCGCAGAAGCGATCAAAGCGACCCAGCGCCGTCATCGTCGCCGAAGTGAGAACCGCGCCGGCGGCCCGGGACCAGAGCTGCTCGCGCAGAATATCGGCGCCGAGAATGTGGCTGCAGTGAAAATCCACGGCGTCGGGTTCATCGTCGGGACGACGACGCAGCCACCGGGCCCGCGGCGGATCTTCGGCGGCCGCGCCCGCGGCAAAATCCCGCCACAGCGTCGTGATGCCCTCGGCGCGTACCAGCATGGCGCCCACCGCCATCTGCCAGGCTTCGATCTCGTCGCGCCGGGGCGCCAGGTCATCGTCCTCTGAGGCATCATCAAGACCACGGTCCAGCGTCGCGAGGCGACCCGTGAGGCGGGACCAGAGGCTGTCCAGGGTACGTGCGGCAATCGCCAGTTCCTCGGGTATCACACCCCCTTCAAAGCGGTGCTGTGTTCCCTCCTCGCTCAGATCCAGCAGCTGCGCCGCCTGTGCGCCTGCGCCACCCAATGCCAGGCTGATCTCGTCGAACAGCGCCGGCAGGGGCTCCAGCACCGCCTCGAGACCATGGATCATCCCGAGCAGCGGGGCCCCTTTGGCCAGGGCACGCTGCGTTTCGCCGATCCAGCTAAGGGTGGACGACAGGCGGCAGAAGCTCGCGAAATGGTTCACCGCCTTGTCGGGCAGATGGTGACCCTCGTCAAAGATAAAAATGCTGTCCTCGGGCGGCGGCAGAATCGCGCCACCTCCCAGCGCCAGGTCTGACAACACGAGATCGTGATTGGTCACCACAATATCTGCGTCCTGCAAGCCATCGCGGGCACGATAGAAGCTGCAATTGCTGATGTTGGGACAGCGCCGACCCGTGCATTGCCCCTGGTCCGACGTCACGGGAAACCAGTCGTCATCGTCAATCGTCGCAGGCCAGGCGTCCCGATCCCCGTCCCAGTCGCCGCGCCCCAGGGCGTCGAGCATGGCGTGGTAGGTTTCCAGAGCCGTGCGTGGCAGGGCCGCTTCGACTTCATCGGGATACAGGCCGATGGTGTGCCCGTCCCCGGATTGCTGCGCCATCAGGCGGTCCAGCTGGCTCAGACACAGGTAGCGGCGACGCCCCTTCGCCAGAGAGTAGTCAAAATCCAGGCCGCTACCACTCTGGATGTCGGGCAGGTCTTTGTTGATCAGCTGTTCCTGCAACGCCACCGTGGCCGTGGCAATGACCAGCCGTTTACCGCGGGCACGGGCAAGGACAAGAGCAGGGATGACGTAGGCGATGGTTTTTCCCGTCCCCGTGCCGGCTTCGATCACAGCCACCGGGGAACCGGGCTCGTCGTTCTCTGAGGACGAGTTGTCCAGGGACTGTGCGCCGATGCGGGCCAGGGTGTTGGCTACCTCTGCGATCATCTGGCGCTGACCCCAGCGCGGTACCAGGCCCCGGGCCTCGGTCATGTTGCTGTAGGCGTCGCGGATCGCGTCCTTGTCCGCGTCGGTAAGTGCAGTCATGAGCCTCCGGGAGAGGCTTTCACAGCGAGCGCGCTGACCAGCGCATTGGCGTAACCAGCCAGGGCGTGAGGCCGTATTTCGGGATCCATCGCGGCGATGCGCGCATCGAATGCTGTCTCACTACAGCTGCCTTCGTCGACGCTGATCCCCGAGAGGTCCGGCTCGCCGTGCAGCTGGCGATAGGCCCACACGTTGGTGCAATGCAGGCGATACCCCGACACAACCTGGCGGTCGATCTCGGCCGCGACTGCGTCAGCAGAGGCGAATTCCGGACCCAGGGGTTCGCCAAAGTGCACATGCACCCGCCCCTTGGCACCGGCAATACCCCGGCCGATTGAGGCGACATCTTCCTGGTCCGCCTTCTCATACTGGCCCGTTGTACTGCGCTCGTAGAGTTCACGGGCCTTCAGCGCATCACAGGGATCCAACTCATAGCTGATCGCCACGGGCACAATGCGCAGCCCCGCCATGTGTTCGCCAAACTCCTCCTGCGCCTTGTCGCGACTCAGCGACAGCATCTTCACCACAGCCGGCTCCGTTCGGTCCAGACCGTCCTTGGCACGCCCCTCGCGCTGGGCGATCCATACGGGAACGTTGTCAACGGACACGGAATGGCGGATGTACTGGGACAGCAGTCGCGACGCCGCCAACAGTTCCCGGGGGCCACTCACAGAGCGCTGCACGATAAAGCTCTTGTTCAGCCGCATGAGATCCGCCACCCACTGCTCTGTCAGCAGGTTATCGCCGATGGCGATGCGCAGCGTATCGTGCCCGGCGCGGTGAAGCGCGTAGTTGGTGAACGCCGGGTCCATCGCAATGTCGCGGTGATTGCTGATAAACAGGTAGGCCCCCGTTCGATCGAGTCGCTCGAGGCCCGAGGTGGTAAAGCCCGCGGTACTCTGTTCGATCATGCGGTCCATATAGACCTTGATGCGTAGCTGCAGGTCCTGCACCGACTCGACCCCGTTGAGCTGCCGACGCAGATAGCCACGCAGAAGTGGGCGTAACAACCAGCCCAGCAGCGCCATGGAGTGCCCCAGACGTAACCTGCCGACCGCGTCCAGAAACTCGGTCCGGGCCAGCAGCCGCTCGATCGCAGGCCTGACCTCATCGTCATTGAAGGGCCGTATGGCGGCGTAGGGATCGGACACGGTGGGCTCCACGAAAAAAGCGCCCCACCTTAACCAAATTGCCCAACCGCGTCATCCGGCAATAACAGACAGACGCTCTTTTATTCTGTCTGTGAGGAAACACCATGGAACCGACAAGCGCCGTCCTGATGACCTACGGCCTGGCCACGCTGCTGGTGAGCTGGATTCTGCTCCTGATCGCCGCCTGGGATGAAGACTATGCCTGGGGCCTGTTTGCCGTATTCCTGCCCCCCGTCGCCTACCTGTACGGCCTGTTCCGTCTGGACCGCGCAGGCCAGAGCCTGCTGGTAGCCCTGGTGGGCTGGATCATGATCTACATGGCGTTCTAGTAACGCCTGCCGTGGATGCCCTCAGGCATCCACAAACCGGCGGCGCAGCTCGCGCCGCTCCGCAAGCCCCAGACCCAGCCCCTCCTCGAGATACACATCCGTATCGCCCCAGCCGACGCTGATCTCATCCAGCGCAGATCGCAGGTAGGCAAGATCCGTGTGCATCATCGGCGCCAGATCGGCATCGCCCAGATGATTCACGGCGTACTTGGCACGGATGCGGTCGATTTGTTCTTCGACCAGAAAATACTGCCCCGAGAGCAGATAGTCCGCTTCGATGTCGTCAGTGCTCACCCCCAGGGCGGCCTGCAGCATCGCAATCGCAAACCCCGTGCGATCCTTGCCCGCCGCACAGTGAAATAAAACGCGGTCGGCGCCACTGTCGAGCAACGCGGCAAAGACCTCCCGGTACACCCCGGTCTGCGAGCGCACAAACTCACGATTGATATCGCACATGAAACGGTGCATGGCTTCGGCGCCTCCAAGCTGCGTGGAGTCAGCGTAAATGGCACTGGTATGACTTCCCGGCGTGATGTCCGCGCCGTGCACGGCGGTGCCGGGAGGCAGCCGCGAGGGCTCCCAGTCCCGCTCGTCGGCCCGGCGCAGGTCAACAACCAGCGCCAGTTCCAGCGCCGCAAGCCGCTCCTGCTCCTCGGATGACAGCGCGGCGAGATGCCCACTGCGAAACAGGCGCCCCCAATGCAGCGTCCCGCCGTCCACGGCATACCCGCCCGCGTCACGAAAATTGGGTGAACCCGCAAAGCCGAGGGTACGCTCCCTGTCGGCGGTATCACCAGATGCGAAGCTGGAGCTGCTGTTCATATGATTCTCCTGGATCAAGGCGCGCATTGTACCTGTCGACCGCTCCCTGCGTTCCTGCGCGCGGGAATCAAAGTCCAATGCCAGAGGAGGAGAAAGAGACACCCCATGCCCCAGGAAACAGCAGGCCGCCCCGATACCAAAACCGCGCTGAATCCGAGACCCAATCAGGCATTGACACAGCCTGCCGTAGTCGGCAGAATCCGCCCTCCAAAATTTTTGACCGTATCAGGAGTCCCCCGTGGCCAACTCCCCCCAGGCGCGCAAGCGCGCCCGCCAAGCCGAGAAGCGTCGCTCACACAATGCGAGCCTGCGCTCCCTCGTGCGTACCAACATCAAGCGTGTGATCGCTGCCATCCAGACTGGCGACGCTGAACAGGCACGTGCTGCCTACACGGCCGCCGTACCGGTCATCGACCGCATGGCAGACAAGGGCATCATCCACAAGAATAAGGCCGCTCGTCACAAGAGCCGCCTGAATGCACAGATCAAGGCCCTCGCTGCCTGATCCACTGCTGCATACCCTGAAGAAGCCGGCAGAATTCGCCGGCTTTTTTGTGCCCGCAAAATTTGTGCCCGCAAAACCCTTCCCCGGAGCAATCGGCATGTATTGTTTGCGCCACGCGGAATCCGGCGCTCGGAGATCCGTGCCGGTCGGAACAGCCTTGCAGTCTGTACGTGGCGCGACGGTGCAGGGTGCGGGCGTCCGTCGAGCGCGGTGTTAAGAACCGTAACGCCGATGGAGGTACGCGAGCAGCCCGTACCCTGCGGCGTCGCGCCACCCACCGCCAGCGACGAAGTGTTACAGAAAAACGCCCCTCATTGGGGGCGTCTTGTTCTGACTGCGGACCGCGGCGCGGCCGTCGCCGTCTCAGCAGCAACCGCCACTCTGGGGCGTACCCTCATCCTCCGCCACCTGCTGCGCGGGCTCCTCCTCACCTTTGAGCGCTTCCAGTTCGGCTTCGTGCCGCTCGTGGAACTGCGCCAGCATGCTCTGCTCGTGGGACTGGGCTTCTTCGGTGTCCAGCGGCCGCTCCAGCGCGGACCAGTCAATGTCACCGTCCGTCGCCAGGTTTTCGAATTCGAGAATTCCCAGCTCTTCGAACTTGGGCCGGATTTTGTCCGTGAGCAGACCGATGCGCTTGAGGTTGGGGATCACGCGCTGGAACAGCAGGTTACGGAAGGTCGACATCACAAACCCTTCAAGCACCTGCTTACGGGCTTCTTCTACGTCCCAGCCGAAGTGGCGGAACACATCGGTGGCGACCAGGCGCTCGCGACTGACCACGCAGGCCTCGTAGGCAAACTGGGCCCGCTCCTCGCGCTCTTCGTCCGACAGGGTTTGCACAAACTCCTCGAGGTAGTTCACGCCAAAGGTCACGTGGCGGGCCTCGTCGCGGGTCACCAGGTACACCACGTCCTTGAGTACCGGGTCTGGCGTGGTCTCGCGCGTGGTGTTAAAGGCCGACAGGGCCAGTCCTTCGATCACGATCTGCATACCGATAAACTTCATGTCCCAACGCGGGTCCGTGAGAATTTTGTCGATGATGCTCTTGAGGTGCGTGTTGATCGGGTACATCACGCCAATGCGCTTTTGCAGGTACTTGTTGAAGACCTCGACGTGACGCGCCTCGTCGAAGGTCTGCGAAGCCGCATACAGCTTGGCGTTGAAGGTCGGTGCGCAGGAGCAAAGCTGCGACGCCACCAGCAGCGCGCCCTGCTCACCGTGCAGGAACTGCGACAGGCTCCAGGCGTTCATGTGCAGCCAGAACTCGTCCCGGGTCTTCTGGTCCATGGCCAGATACGGCTCATATTCATGCAGGTTCATGAGCTCGGGAGCCTGCTGTTCATCGGGCCAGGGCCGGTTCCAGTCGATATCCATCTCAGGATCCCAGTTCAACTGCTTGCCCAGGTCGTACAGCTTCTTGATGCGGTCATCCTGGACTTTGTAATCCCAGTTGTAAGACCCGGTCAGCGGCGTGCTGAAAATCTCTGCAACATGGTCTACCTGCTCACTCGTGAGCACGTCCTCAAGATCCGGGTTCTCCTTGGGGAAGTCGGCCCCAGGGTAGTGCTGGATTTTGCGCGGTGTCTGCTCTTCCCACTGAATTTTCATGCTGTTATCTCTCATAGGTGGTCGATACCGCATCAATATCGGACACGGGCCGCGGCGCAACAAGGTAGCTTGTTGTCAATTTAGAGTCATTTGTGGCCAAATGCAGCCATGGATAACAGCACACCCGCGCAGTACGCCCTGATCCTCATCGATCTGGCCCTTGAGGCCGGCGTCGATCGCGAGGCGTTGCTGCTCGGTACGGGACTGGATGATGAGTCTTCGGGCCTGATCGGTGCCCGGGTACCCGGCCCAGTGTTTCGGACGCTGGCCGAAAACGCCCTGCGCCTCACGACAAACCCCGCCCTTGGCCTGCACCTGGGCGCGCGCCTGAACCTGTCGGCCCACGCCGTGCTGGGCCAGGCGTTCCTGACCTGCCGGAACCTGGGTGAGGTCCTGCAACTGTTCGAGCGCTACTATCACGTGCTCGCCCCGGACCTGGACCTGGATTTCAGCGTGGCGGACGGCCGCGTACGCATCACCTCTACCAACACGCAGGCCGATCTGCCCCTGACCTTTGGCCTTGAGGTTATCGCCGGCGCGATGCGCAATACGCTCGGGGGTTTGCTTGCTGAACAGGACTTTCCCATCCGCTATGAATTCCCCTACCCGGCTCCGGACTACGTGGACCAGTACTACGCGATTCTCGGATACGACGTGCACTTTGATCGCCCCATCGCGGCCTGGAGCTTTCCGGAGTCCATGGTGCATCTGACCCTGCCGAGTTCCAACCCGGCGCTGCGCCAACTCTATGAAGCGGAATGTGTGCGCCTGCTGGCGGACCTGGCCCAGGTGGATGATCTGGCGGCCCAGACCCGACGACTGCTGCGCAAGTTTGAAGGCCAGTACCCCCAGATGCCCCAGGTTGCGGCCATGCTGAACGTGAGCTCACGCACCTACCGGCGACGCCTGGCGGATGCCGGCACGAGTTTTCAGGCACTGCTGGATACCGTGCGCGCCGAGCACGCCACGCGCTATCTGCGTGAGACCCGCATGCCCATCGCCAGCATCGCCTACCGGCTGGGCTTTAATGACCCATCGAATTTTCGCCGCGCCTACCGGCGTTGGACCGGTCAGGCCCCCGGTGACGTGCGCCGCGCAAACCGCAACTCGTGAGCAACGCACTGCAGGTCATTGTCGGGCGGGGTGCCGCGCGCCATCTCGCGAATTCCGGCTGGCAGGGGCGCGACGTCTCGCTGCTGCTCGGCGCCTCCGGCGGCCCCAAGTGGCTCATTCTCGGCCACCTGGACCGCCTGCTCTTTGGCAGCTATCTGATGCAGGATCGGCAGGAACCCCTTCAGGCCATCGGTTCCTCGGTGGGGACCTGGCGCCACGCGTGCCTGGCCCAGGACGATCCGGTCAAAGCCCTGGACCGCTTCGAAGACATCTACGTGAACTGGGACTACAGCGACAAACCCGATGCCGCCGAAATCAGCGCAGTGTCTTTCTCCATTCTCGGGCACATCTTTGGCGACAGCGGCGCCGAGGCCCTGGTGCATCACCCGCTGCTACACAGCTACATCGTGACCGCGCGGGGCCGCGGGTTGAACTCGTCGACCTCTCGGCTCGCCCTCGGTGTGGGTATGGGCGGCGCCGGCCTGCTGAACGCCCTGGACCGCCGCCTGCTCGCCAGCCAGTTTCAGCGCGTTGTGTTTGCGAGTCGCGGCGCGACCGCACCGCTATTCAGGGATTTTGCTTCAACCACCGTCGCGCTTGAGCCAGAGACGGTCGTGCGTGCGCTCCATGCCAGCGGCGCCATCCCCTTTGTGCTGGCCGGCGAACGGGACCTGCCGGGCGGACCACCGGGACATTACTGGGACGGCGGCATCATCGATTATCACTTTGGCCTGGACACGTTCCGCAGCGCACCGCTGGTGCTCTATCCGCATTTTCGTGCGGACCTGACCCCGGGATGGTTCGACAAGTTTCTGCCCTGGCGCCGTTACCGACCACCACTGGCAGACAACCTGATCCTGCTCAGCCCCAGCCCCACGTTTATCGCCTCGCTGCCCCAGGGCAAGATTCCCGACCGCAGCGATTTCATGAAACTGTCAGCTGATGAACGTAAGGACTACTGGCGAAGCTGCGTGGAGCGCAGCCGGGAACTGGCGGAGGATTTTAACAAGTTGATTCACGGCCCCGACCCCCTCGCGGGCGTGACCGTACTGGACTGACCTCAGCAGACGTATTCGTCGAGAAAACGCTGCACTTCGCTGCGCAGCACACCCTTGAATGCCGAGGCCATCAGCCCAAGCTCAACGCTCACCAGCACGTCGCTGTCGCTCAGGGTCAGTTTGCCGTCAACACCGGCGCCTTTCATGCGCACACAATCACCGTCCCAGCGCGCGCGCAGTCCATGGGTCTGTTCGAGTTCCCGGGCGAGACCCTCGGCGGCTTCGCGCAACTCACCCTTGTCCATGGTGTGCGCTTTTCGTATCTGAAAACCTGCCACGATACCTGCCTCCGGATTCTGTTTACGCTCGCAGTATAGGTCAGCGACGCACGCCACGCATCGCCAGCCAGTTACCACCCAGCACCAGTAACAGCCCGGTGACGCCGGCCAGGGTCCAGCGATAATCCTCGAGCACCATCGAGATCATCAGCGCCACAACGGGAAAGATCAGCGTGGTATACGCTGCCCGGTCCGCGCCAATGCGTGCGATGAGCGACACATAGGCCCAGAACGCGAGCACCGTGGCAAAGAAGGCCAGGTAGACCAGAGAAGCGAGGTAGGTCGGAGCCGGATCCACCACGATCGGCTTGCCCAGCACCAGCGCTGCGACATAAAGCGTCACGCAGCCGTAGAACATGCCCCAGCTATTACACGTAAGTACCGGCAGGCCCCGGCGCAGGTTCGTCACCGCAATCATGTTGCCCGCTGATGCACTGACCGTGCCCAGAAAACAGATGCCCAGCGCTTTGAGGCGGGGGTCGTCGAGGGACAGGGTCTCGAACTCAGGCAGGAACAATCCGGCCATGCCCGTCAGACCAACCAGGCCGCCCAGTACGACCGATGGACTGAGCGACGCACCGAGAAAAATAGCGCCGCCCAGCGCGTTCAGAATCACCATGGTCGAGAACACCACGGCCACGAGCCCCGTCGACAACTCAGCCGTAGCCGCATAGATAAGCAGGTAATTGCCGCTGAAGAGGCAGAGTCCCTGCAAAAAGATGCGTCGGTGGTCTGCCGCGCCGAGGCGCACGAATCCCTGATGGAGGTAGGTGAGTAACACACACAGGGCCGTCGCCAGGGCCATGCGGTGCGCGATGGACACCAGAGGGTCTACGGTACCCAGCTGATACTTGATGGCAATCCAGCTGGTGCCCCAGACGAGCACGGTCACAATGTAGAGTAAGAAGGTTTGCACCGAGTGCTGCGCCGGGATCGCCAAAGAAGGCGGCGCATGCTAGCACGAAGCCCCGGCATTGACCGTGCCAGGCGTTTCAGGCCATGGCATAACCCACGCCGTAAACAGAACGGATCAGCTCCCGTTCGTCATCACTCGCCTCTGCCAGTTTCTGGCGCAGGTTGCGCATGTGACTGTCGATCGTGCGGTCGCTGACCACGCGATGGTCCTGATAGGCCACATCCATAAGTTGCTGGCGTGACAGCACCCGGCCCGGCCGTTCCAGCAGCGCCTGCAGCAGGCGGAACTCCACGGGAGTCAGGTCCAGACGCTGACCGTGGCAGTCACAGCAGTGACGCTCCGGATCAAGCACCAGCGCTCCATAGCGATGCCCCCCGCCCTCGCTTTGTACCTCGCTGCTTCCACGGCGGAGTATTGCCTTCACCCGCAGCACCAGCTCCCGCGGACTGAAGGGCTTGCACAGATAATCGTCAGCGCCCAGCTCCAGACCGAGCAGACGATCGATTTCATCGACGCGCGCCGTCACCATGATGATCGGCACGTTGCTGGTTTCTCGCACGCGGCGACAGATCGTCAGGCCGTCCTCACCAGGCAGCATCAGATCCAGGATCACCAGATCCGGCGCCGCTTCCACGATGTGGGCTGCGGCCCCCGTACCGTCATGAAGCTCGCTGACGTCAAATCCCGCCTGCAAAAGGTAATCGCGCTGGAGCGCCGCAATTTTCTCTTCGTCTTCAACGATAAGGATGTGGTGCTTGTCCATGGGAATCACCGGTCCTGCAGAAGGGGTAGCGAGAGCGTCACCGCCAGCCCACCAAGATCAGAGGGAACTGCCGTGAGCGAACCCTGGTGCGCCTCGGCCACCGCGCGGGCGATGGCCAGACCCAGGCCCGCACCGGCGCTGTGGCGACTGCGGGAGCCATCCTGGCGGTACAGAGGATCAAACAGTTGATCACAGCGCTCCGGCTCGACACCGGGGGCTGAGTCGAGCACCACAAGGCTCCCTCTGCCCCCGGTACAGCTCAGCGTCACCCGCACTTCGCCGGGCGAATCCGTATAGGCCAGGCTGTTTTCCAGCAGGTTACGCAGCAGCTGTTCAAGGCGTTGCGCATCACCATGGACCTGACAGGGCCCATCCACTTGCACCGCAAGGGGCAGCTCCCGGTCGGCAAAACGCCGTTGGTAGTCGGCGCAAATGTCACTCACCAGCTCGGCGAGGTCCAGCGTACGAAACTCGTAGCGCAGACCGCCCAGGTCCGCCAGGGACAGCTGAAACAGATCCTCGATAAGCTTGGCCAGCCGCGCAACCTCGGCGCGCAGGGAATCCAGCTGCTGCTCGTCCATTGGTCGCACACCGTCCGCCATGGCGTCGAGCTCACCCTTGAGAATGGCAACGGGCGTGCGTAGCTCATGGGAGATATCGACAATCCAGCGCTGCCGTGTTTTCTGGTTGTCGCTCAGGGTCCGGGCGAGATGATCGACATCGTTCATCAGCTCTCCCAGCTCATCACGACGTCCGGTGTCCAGGCGTTGCCCGTAATCTCCCCCCGCCATCGCCCCCAGCGCCTGGTGGGCGCGACGCAGCGGAGCCAGCAGCCGGCGCGACAGCAATACCGCCATCAACAGGGCCAGGGTCAAGGCGACGGCAAAAATCAGCAGGCTGGCCTGACGCTGCTTGCGCGCAAAGCGGGTTTCCTGGGCGGACTCCAAACGACGGCGGGGCTGGCTGCGCAGCTCTCCCACCACAACATCGTCCACGCGCAACGGGTAACGCAGCGTTTCACCGCGGGCGTCCGTATCGGTAAAACGAAAACCCGCCACGAGTCGCCCATCGGCATCAAACAGCGCCGTGGGAATCACGCGCGGCACGCGGGCAAAAGGCCCCCCGGGCGGTGCAGTATCGGGCCGGGCGGCCTTGGGCGGATCAAGACCCGGTGGACCCACGTCGGGCGGACCCGGCGGCGTATCCCGATGCCGAGGCCCTTCAGAGGGGGCGGCCCGCAGCGCCTGCAACGGCCTGCGCATATCGGCCGGGCGGGTGCCCGGCCCGTGCATGCGTAGCGCCGACAGGAAGGCACGGCGCGACAGATCCTGCCAGCCCCTTTGTGCGTCGTAGGAGTCCAGCAACTCCGCGGCCACCTCTTCCAGGCGCTTGTACTCAAGCTCCCTGACGTACTCCAGAAAACCGCGTTCGAAGCTCCAGCGCGCCAACAGCAGCGTCGCCAGCAGCACCGCCAGGGTGAGCGTCAGCGTTGCCAGAACAAATTGTTGGGCCAGGGTCAGTCGCATCAGCGCACTATACCGCCCCACACCGGCGCGAATGTGCAGATCACGCGCAATCGCGCGAGTAGCGCCTCACGAGTCAACCGCCGTTCAGCGGGGCCCGGACTGCTACAATCGCCTATCGACTTCAGGTGGGCGCATGGACAGGGACAGGGACAGGAACAGCGACCGGGACAACAAGCGACGTTTTCTATTCGAGGAAATGGATGTGCGCGGAGAAATCGTGCACATCGACAGCGTCCTCAGTCAGCTGCGCGCGATTCACGACTACCCCTCGGGCGTGGCGAACCTGCTCGGGGAATTCGTCGTGGCCTCGCTCCTGCTCGCCAGCACGCTCAAGTTTCGCGGCACGCTGACCGTGCAGGCCCGTAGCGAGCGCCAGATCCCCCTGATCATGGCAGAGGCAACAGACGATCTTGCGGTACGCGCCATTGCCCGCGGTGCCCAGGAGGCGGTGGCGATGGACTTTCCCTCGCTGCTCGGTGGCGGACAGCTGGTGTTGACCGTCACGCCCACCCAGGGCAAGCGCTACCAGGGCATCGTGCCCCTGGCCGATGAGTCCCTGGCAAAGAGCATCGACAGCTACTTTGAGCAGTCGGAACAGCTGCAGACCCGGCTCTACCTGGCAAGTGACGGTGAACACGCGGCGGGCCTGCTGTTGCAGCAGCTACCGGCACAACTCGTGACGGACGCAAATCAGCGCAACGACCAGTGGGATCACCTGCGCATTCTCGCCGACACCCTGGGTCCCAGGGAACTACTGGACCTGGCCGACGCCAGCCTGCTGCAGCGCCTCTACCAGAACGAAAACCTGCGCCTGTTCGACCCGCAGCCCGTGGCGTTCAAGTGCAGCTGTTCGCGGGAACGCACTCTGGCGGCCCTCGCCAGCATCGGTGAAGGTGAGATCCGCTCGATCCTCGACGAGCAGGGGTCCGTCACCATGGACTGCGAGTTCTGCAACCAGCGCTACGTGTTTTCTCCCGAGGACCTGCAGGACCTGCTTTCGACCCCCGGTACCGCGTCACTGCACTGACCATCGCCCAGCGGCGCGCCCCCCCTGAGCTACTGCTGTGCAGCAGAGGCCTCAAAATCCAGGTCTTCACCGCGGCGGAACAAGCCCTTCACCCGCTCGCCCATCAGGTAGAGCGTCGGTACCAGCAACAGGGTCACGCCGGTGGCAAAGAGCACACCAAAGGCCAATGAGGTGACCATGGGAATCAGGAACTGCGCCTGCACACTGGTCTCAGACATGATCGGCAGCAGGCCAATAAACGTGGTCAGGGACGTGAGGATAATAGGCCTGAAGCGATCCTCTCCGCCCTGCAGCAGTGCCTCCATCACCCCGTGCCCGGAAGCACGCAGCTGATTGATGCGATCGATGAGCACCAGATTGTCATTGACCACGACACCGGCGCAGGCAATGACGCCCATCAGCGAGAACATGCTCACCTGCCAGTCCAGAATCAGATGACCGAAGATCGCCCCCATGATCCCGAAGGGCACCGCTGACAGCACCAACAGGGGCTGCCAGTAGGAGCGAAACGGAATCGCCATCAGCGCGTAGATCACCAGCATCGACAGGGCCATGTACTTGAGCATCGCAGCGCGAAAAGCCCCCTCTTCTTCCAGCTCACCGTCCAGGGACATATCCAGCCCCGGGTAGGCCGCACGCCAGCCCGGCAGATGTTCGCGAATCACCTCGTCGACCACCGCCCGCGGATTCGCGCCGCCCTGGGCAACGTCCGCCGTCACCTCCAGTACCCGCTTGCGATCAAGGCGATCGATGCTCTGGTAACCGGGCCGGAAGCGGACCTCGGCCACGGTATCGAAGGGCACCTCGGCACCACCGGGCGTCCTGACCCGCAGATTGCTGAGATCATCGACAGACAAACGTTGGGACTCGGGATAGCGCACCATCACCTTCACGTCTTCGCGACGCCGGGGTATGCGCTGCGCCTCGGCGCCGTAGAAACCCTCACGCACCTGCCGGGCCAGATCGGCCAGGGTGATCGAGAGATTCTCGGCGGCGGGCTTGAGCGCCAGCTCAATCTCATCGCGAGGCGAATCCAGGGAATCGCTGATGTTGTACACGCCGGGGTAGCGCTCAAGAATCTGCCGCAGTTCGACAGACACGGCCTTCAGGTCGGCAATCTCATCGGCTACCAGCACCAGGCTGATGGGCTTGCCGCGTTCATTGATGGTGTAGTCCAGGGTAAAGGAGCGCACCTCGGGCAGCGGCCCGACCAGTTCCTCCCAGCGCAGGGCGAGTTCCCGGGAATCCACGGTGTCCGACACGGTTTCGATCGTGACGGAAATCTCGTGGTCGTCACCGCGGGAATTAATGTGACCGATGGCGGGGCCAAACAGGGTGTGGACCGGATCACCGTTGTATTCCGCCTTCACCTGCTCGGCGGCGGCCTCGACGCGCTCGAGTACGGCCAGCGTGTCGGTAAACGGCCCACCCTCAGGCAGGCTGATCTCTACTTCGACAAAATCGGAATTCACCGAAGGAAAGAACGCGGTACGGAGCCACCCACCGCCGTACAGCCCAAGGCTCACCACCAGGGCAACAAAGAACAGCGCACCCACCAGGGGATAGTGCTTGAGAGACAGCGCCAGCAGCGGTCGGTACCAGTGACTCGCGGCGTAGAGCATGCCGTCAGCGATCCGCTGGCGCATGGCCTCGATACGCCGTAGCAGCTCAAAACGACTCTCGCGCTGTGGTGCCATGTGGGCCAGATGCGGAGGCAGAATCCACAGGCACTCCACCAGCGAAAAGCTCAGGGCAAGAATCACCACAACGGGAATCGCCGCCGCGGCCCGGGCCATGTCGCCGGGCATAAAAAACAGTGGCACGAAGAAAATCATGGTGCTGATCACCGCATACATCACGGGTTTGAGCACGCCCGCAGCACCATTGAACGCACCCCGCGCCCCTGACTCGCCCGCCGCCTGCCGCGCGTGTATCGACTCACCGACAATAATGGCGTCATCCACCACGATGCCCAGGATCAACAGGAACGCGAACAGCGACAGCATATTCAGACTGATGGGCGTGAACTGCAGCAGAAACAGCGTCCCCATGAACGCGACGCCAATGCCGACCGTGACCCACATGGCCAGCCGTGGCCGCAGGAACAGCACCAGCACACCGAACACCAGCGCCAGTCCACCGATGCCGTTCTTGAGCAGCGTTTCTACCCGCCCGCTGAAGGGCACGGCGGCGTCGCGCCACACCGCCAGCTCCACGCCTTCGGGCAGTCTGGACTGCTGTTCTGCCACCCAGTTACGCACTACCGCACTGGTGCGCAGCACGTCGGGGTTCTCGGCGACAAATACCGTGAGGTTATGCGATGGGCGATTGTTGAAGCGCGTGCGCAGGTCCATGTCCTCAAAACCGTCGACGATATGGGCGACGTCACCCAGCAGGACCTGGGTGCCATCCCGGCGGGTCAACAGAACAATTTGCTCAAAGTCTTCACGCACATAAGCCTGGCCGCGGGTCTGCAGACGAATATCGCCCTCGGCTGCCTTGATTGCACCCGCAGGCAGGTTCAGAGAAGCACCACGAATCGCATTGGTCACGTCGGCGAAGCTCAGGCCGAAGCGCCGCAGGTTGTATTCCGAGACCTCCACCGACACCTCGTAGGGCCGCGGCTTGGATATCTCGACCACCGACACCCAGGGCTGGGTTGCCAGGTCCTCGCGCAGGTTCTCACCCAGTTCCTTCAGGCTGCGCTCGCCAATATCACCCGCCAGCGTGACCGTGATCATCATGTGTCGAAACGCCAGCTCCGTGACCACAGGTGATTCCGAATCCACGGGAAACGTGTCGATGGCATCAACGCGAGTTTTGATCTCGGCAGTCAGGCGTTGCGTGTCATAGCCGATCTCCGCCTCGACCAGCACAGTGCCCAGGCTCTGCTGCGCCGTGGAGCGAATCTCCTTGATGCCGGTCAGGTCGTGGATCGCATCCTCGATCCGGGCGCATATCTGTTCCTCAACCTCGGTGGGCCCGGCACCGGGATAGGCCACGGTAACGCTGACCCGGTTGATCTCAATGTCGGGAAAGAACTGCTTGTCGAGCGCCGGCACCCCCAACACGCCGCCGATGATCAGGAACATCATGAGCAGGTTGGCGGCGATAGGATTGTCGATAAACCACCGTACCGGGCCGGTCATCACCGTGCTCCCCCATCGGCGATCTGCTGTGCGGGCGCCGCGGTCACGGTCATGCCGGCGTAGAGCACGCCGCCACCGGTGGCCACCACGCGGTCTCCGGGTTCCAGGCCCTGCACCCAGGCATGTCGGCCATCGCTGTAGCGCGTCGCTACGATGCGCGACGCCAGGCGGCTTTCTGCCCCGACCAACAGTACGGTTCCGTCATTCTGCAACGCAGAGCGCGGTAACCGGGTCAGCCCAGACAAGGGCACACCCTCAATCTCGGCTTCTACGAACAGTCCCGGTGTCAACGGCACGTCCTGTGACGCACCTTGCGCAAAGGGCTGATCCACCACCGCCACGGCGTACAGCACGCGGCTGTCCACATCGATGGAGGCGTCCGTGCGGGCAATACGGCCTTGCCACTGTCGCGGCTCTCCCGCCACCACAGCACGCAAAACGACCGCCGGGCCGGGACGCTCACGATCATCCCAGGACAGCGGAAGATCCAGCAGCGCCAGCTGGCGATCCGTGACCGGCAGGCGGATCTGCATACGCTCGGTGCCATAGGCGGCGGCCACCGCGGTACCGGCGGCAACAAACTGGCCCACATCCACGGCCTTGGATACAAGGCGACCGTCGAAGGGCAGACTCAGCGAGGTGCGCGCAAGATTGAGCTTTGCTGCGCGCAGATCGGCTTCCGCCGCCTTCAGCGCTGCACGGGCCGACACCAACTGGGGCTCTCGCAGAAACAGCGCATTGGCCTTACTGGTGCCCAACTCCCGCCACTCGCGCTTGGCCTGACGGGCAAGGCCCTCTTCTTCAGCCAGGCGCTGCTGCGCCGCCGCCAACTGGGATTCCGCCCGGGCAATGGCAACTTCATAGTCTGCCGTCTCGATCTGCAGCAGGCGCTCCCCCGCGCGAAAAAAGCTTCCCGCGGCAAAGTTTTCGTGCACCGCCACCACCCGACCTGAAACCTGCGCGGTCAGATTAATCTGGCGCTCCGCCTGCACGGTACCCTGGGTGCTCACGCTCAGCGCCAGGGGCTGCGGGTCTGCCGTGACAAACCGCACGAGGGGCGGCACCGGCTGTGGCACTGGTGCCGGCTCGGGTCGCGGCTTGCCCACCAGCAGCGCCCAGCCTGCCGCAAGTCCGCCGATGGTCACCACCAGAGCCAGAGCCCAGGTTCCCAGACCGCGTTTGTTCATGGAGTCTCCTTGGATGGGTACGCGCGAGCGATACGAACCGCCTTCTACGGTCCGCGGCGATAGACCGGTCGCGTGCGCTGATTCTACCTGCGTTTTCTACGTCGCCGGGCGGGTGCCAGATGCCCTGAAAAAAATCGGGTTTTTAGTATGTTTATTCTAGATTTTCTCCCTAGAGTTGTCTCAAACCCGGAGAGCCTCGGTAAAAAGCTCCCCGGTAACCGTCGAATCAAGATACCGGATTGACGCTGATCCACAGCGTGAATCCATCGACCCAGACACCGAAAAAGGAGTGTGATCATGGCCGAAGCAGCAAAGAAAGCAGCACCCAAGCGCAAGACGACCGCACGCAAGGCTCCCGCCAAGCGCAAAGTAGCCGCGAAGAAGACCACCGCAAAGAAAGCTGCCCCCAGCAAAGCAGCAACGATGCAGAACCGCGTCACCGAAGCCGGTCGCAGTGCGTTCCTGGCCAGCCTCGGCTTTTACGGCATGGCGTTTGACCAGGTCCAGGACCAGGTGAAAAACGTTGAGAAAGAAGTCGTTGCGCGCCGCAAGAAGGTTGAGAAGGAACTGACTTCACGCCGCAAGCAGGCCGACAAGCTGTACGCCGATATGGTCAAGCGTGGCGAGAAGGTCGAAAAGAAGGCCAAGACCGCTCTGGACGACATCGATCTGCCCAAGCTGGAGCTGCCCAAGCTGGAAGCTCAGCTGAACAAAGCCAAAGCGCGCTTTGAAGAGCTCAAGGAATCTGTCGGCTTCAAAGCCGCTGCCTGATTAACCCATCGGGTTCACTGTCCCCAACCTGGGGATTGTTTGGGGGTCACATTGTGACCCCCTTTTTTTTGTTTCAACGTTGTCTGCTAGACTCCGGGCTCCGCGAACAGGGCGGCCTGATGGCATTCGTACGCCATCGCAAACCACCTTTTCGCCGCCGATAACCGGAGATAGCAGCAAAATGGCCGAAGATAAAACCAAAGTAGCAGATAAAGCCGGCGAGATTGCCAAGAATATCTGGCTGGCGGGTGTCGGCGCCTATGGCCGCGCCGTGGATGAAGCCCAGGGCCGTTTGGAAAAAGCGGGGGTGGAGCCACCCAAGCTGTTCCGGGATCTCGTGAAGGCCGGTGCGGCGCTGGAAGAAGAGGCTCGCGATGCCATCGAAGCCGGGCAGGCGGCCCGAAGCTCCGTCGAAGACCGCATTCAGCGTGTGCGGGACAATTTCAATCTGCAGCGCCCGGCAAGGGGTGAAGACCTGTTGGCATTGCACGAAAAAATCGACCGACTGACCAACCGCCTCGATGCCCTGACCGACGCCCTGAATGCCAGCGGTGCAATCAAGCCCGTACGCAAGGCACCGGCGCGCAAGAAAAAGGCCCCGGCAAAGAAACCCGCCCGTAAAAGCACAGCAGCCAAGGCCCCCGCGCGAAAAACCACCGCAGCAAAGCGCAAGGGCGCCTGAGCACCCCCTGAACCGCGGTGAAAACCCGGGACCGCATTCTCGATGTGAGCCTGCGCCTGTTCAATGAAGAGGGCGAGGCGCATACCACCACCATCGATATCGCCAACGAGCTCGATATCAGCCCCGGCAACCTGTATTACCACTTCAAGGGTAAGGACCAGATCATTGCGGAACTGTTCGAGCAGTTTCAGCTCGCGCTGGGCCAGACGCTCAAGGCACCGGTGGAACAGCCCCTGCACCAGGTATTCGATAGCGTCGAGGACAACTGGTACTACCTGTATGTAGTGCTCGAAGAGCTCTACCAATACCGGTTTCTTTACCACAACCTCGATGACCTGCTCAGGCGCTATCCCAAACTCAAACGCAGTTTTCGGCGCCTGATCGACGGTAAGCGCGAGGCCCTGACCGCCATCATCGAAAGCGTACTGGAAGACGCCTCGCGCCCACCGACACAGGTGCAGCTCTCGGCGCTGATCGAAAACATGACCCTGCAACTGACCTACTGGCTCAACTACGATCGCCTGCTGCATGACGAGCAGGATGCGGAAATGTCGATCCACCAGGGCGTGCTGCAGCTGTTGACGATGGTTGCGCCGTATCTGGGCGAAGATCAGATTGACTTCTATCGCCAGTGCGAAGCGATCTTCGAGGGCATGCTCAAGGCCAAGAAGTAGGCGGCGCCGCTCGCTTCTGCAGCAGCATCACATCGTCGGCGACAAACTCCAGCGTCCCTCCCTGCTGCCCGGCCCACCAGTGCCAGGTTTCGCGGCTGAAAAAGCACACGTGTGTGGGGTCGCGAATGTAGTGCCAGTGGGCGAAGGCGTCGCGGTCGCGCACCAGCTTGGTCATTACGCCCAACCAGCCACCCTCGTTGATCAGGGACCACAACCGCTGCAACTCTGTGGCGGGGTCGTGCAGGTGCTCCACCACTTCAGTGGCGGTGACAAAGTCATAACGCTGTTGCAATGCGGTCATCTCTGGCGCGAAAAAGCTGTCGTACAACGCGACCTTGTGACCTTGTTCCTCGAGCATGGCCGCCAGCGCCGGAGCGGGCCCGCAGCCAAAATCGAGCCCCTGGCTGGCCGGCGGCAGGCGCTGGACCAAGGGGTCCGCCAGACGTGACAGAAACCTCCGGTAACCCGGATCATCCACATCATTCTCGTGTCGCAGGTACTCCGCGCGCTCCTCGTCGCGCGACAGACGAAAACGCGCTGGCACGAACACCAGCGCGCACTGCTCACAGCGCAGGTAGTTGCGGCGCGCATCCTCGTGAAATGGCGGGGCACGATCCCCCATACACAGCGGACAGTGATCAGTCATGGTCTTCTGCTACTATCGACGGACATTCAGTCGCAGGCCCACCAGCGGTGCGCCATCGACGAACTATAACCGGCAAGCTGATACCCCTAAGGATTTGTGACATGAGTATTTCCGTTGGCGACAAGATTCCCCAAGCCAAGCTCCAGACCATGGGCGAAAATGGCCCTGTTCCCCTGAGCACCGATGACATCTTCAGCGGCAAAAAAGTCGTGCTGTTCGCCGTTCCCGGTGCGTTTACGCCGGGCTGCTCCATTACCCACCTGCCCGGCTATGTGGTCAATGCCGACAAGATCCTGGCCAAGGGTGTCGATACCATCGCCTGCCTGTCGGTGAACGATGCGTTTGTGATGGATGCCTGGGGCAAGAGCCAGAATGCCGATCACATTCAGATGCTCGCCGATGGCAATGGTGATTTTACCGCGGCGCTGGGCCTCGAACTCGATGGCCGTGGCTTCGGTCTGGGGCAGCGCTCGCAGCGCTACGCCATGGTCGTTGATGACGGCACGGTTACGGTGCTCAACGTCGAAGAAGGCCCCGGTGTCGAAGTCTCAGCGGCAGAAGTTATTCTCGACGCGCTCTGAGGCCAGTTCATGGAATCCCGGACCCTCGAAGTTCGTCGCGACGATCCCGCCCAGCTACGCATTACCAGCGATCCGTTACCGGCATCGCTGGAGCCGGGGCAGGTGCTGCTGCGCGTTGACCGATTTGCGGTCACCGCCAATAACATCACCTACTGCCAGGTAGGCGAGTCCTTTGGCTACTGGCGGTTCTTTCCCACTGCCGACGACAACTGGGGCCGGGTACCGGCCATGGGCTACGCCACGGTCGCCGCGAGTGCTCATGACGAGATCGACGTGGGTGAGCGCGTGTGGGGCTTCTACCCCATGGGCACGCACCTGTTGATCAATGCCGGCGGGGTCAATCCGCATGGGTTTTCCGATGTGTCGCCGCACCGGGAGGGCCTGGCGCCGATCTATGCGCACTTTCAGCGCGCCGCCGCCAACCCACTCTACGACCCTGCCCGCGAAGAGCAGGACAGCCTGCTGCGGGGGCTGTTTCTCACGTCGTGGCTGTGCGAAGACGCGGTCTACGATCACGATTTTTACGGCGCCGGCGACTGTCTGGTGACCAGCGCCTCCAGCAAGACCTCTATCGCCCTGGCGTTTACCCTGCGCGAACGCGGCAGCCTGCAGGCCATCGCCCTGACGTCAGAACGCAATCGTGCCTTCTGCGAACAGGTGGGCTGCTACGACAAGGTGTTCAGCTACGACGAGATCAGCAGGCTGCCCACCGACCACGGCGCCCTGCTTGTCGATATGGCGGGCAACACGGCGGTCAACAGCGCCATCCATCACCACTATGGCAATCAGCTGCGCTACGACTGTCGCATCGGCGTGACGCATCGCGACGCACTGCCCGAGGTGCCCGAGGAACTGCCGGGACCCACACCCGAAATGTTTTTCGCGCCCCACCAGGCCGGCAAGCGCAGCGCGGAATGGGGCGCGGGCGTGCTGGAGCAGCGCATCGGCTCGGCCTTCGCCCGCTTCAGACAGTTCTCGGACGGCTGGTTACAGATTCGTCGCTTCGATGGTGAATACGCGGCGCGCGAAGCTTTTCTCGCCGTACTCCACGGCGAAGCCCTGCCGCAAGAGGGCTACACGGTATCCATGGGCTGAGTCGGCTGTCGAGCCAGGCCCATCAGCACCGCCCCCGCCGCAATGGCGAACAGGCAATAGGCCGTGAAGTACCAGAAGCCCACCTCGAGCTGTGCATCCATGATCAGCAGCTCACCCATGTGGCCGGAGGCACGCCCGGCCATAAACGCAATGATCATCGCCATCACAAAAACATCTGCCATGGACCACTTGCCCAGCGCGGCGTTCACGCGCAACAGCGTCGCGCCAAAGGGCCGGTGTGCCAACAGTAAGGCGAGCGCCTGCATGGCGAGTTTAATGATCGGAATCACTATGCTGAACGTCACTATCAGCACCGCCACGGGCAGATTGCCATTGTCTGCCAGTTCCCGGGACATCCCCAGAATGGAACGCGTGCTGCGATAGGCCTCGACCCTGCCCTCTATCTGATCGAGGCCCAGAAAGCGCGACATCATCGACAGCATTTCATAGGTCTGGCTGTTGGGATTTTCGCCGGCGAGCAGTTCGATGCCGAACTCCGCCAGGGCGGCCTTCTCGAGCTCACCACTGAGTGTCAGCACGGGCTTACTGATACCGGGCCATAGCAGCGCAAGGGATACGGCGATACACAGCAGGCCCGTCAGCCTGAGTACGGTTGGTTTCACAGAATCACCAGATAGCAGATGACGGCCACCAGAGTCGCCGCAATAAAATTCAGGGCCAGCCCCTCGCGTGCCATACGCGCGGTGGTCACCAGACCCGAGCCGAACACCACGGTATTCGGTGCCGTCGCCACGGGCAACATGAAGGCACAACTGGCGCTCATGGCGGCGGGCACCATCAACATCTCTGGCGGCAGCGAAGCCGCCAGCGCCGCCGCGGCAAGAATCGGCATGAGCAGGGTTGCACTCGCCGTGTTGCTGGTGGCCTCGGTCATAAAGGTCACCACCAGACAGATGACCAGCATGAGCAATAGGGCGGGCATGGCAATGAATGACGTCAGAGCCTGGCCGATCAGATCGCTCAGACCCGAGGCGATGAATCCCCGCGCGAGGCAGATACCCCCGGCAAACAGCAGCAGCACCCCCCAGGGAATGCGATTCGCGCGCTCCCAGTCCAGCAGACGTCCACCCCGGCCATTGGGGACGATGCACATCACGACAACCGCAAGCAGCGCCACCGATGCGTCGTTTGCCTGGGGCAGGTCCAGCCAGGTTTTCCAGCCGCCAAAGGGTTCACTGCGGGTAACCCAGGCCAGGGCCGTGAGGCCAAAAATCACCAGCACGCGGCGCTCCTCGACCTGCCAGGGACCGACCTTTGGCAACGCCAGGCTGAGCTTGCGGTCCATCCCCCGAGTGAGGGACCAGGCCATCGCCGGTACGAGCAGCACCACCACCGGCACGCCCCAGCTCATCCACCGCGAAAAGCTGACCGCTTCACCGGTGAACTCCTCAAACACCTGCATGAATATGAGGTTGGGCGGCGTGCCGATGGGCGTGCCGACGCCACCCACACTAGCCGCGTAGGCCAGACCCAGCAGCAGTGGCACCGCGAGGCGTTCGCGGTCCGGGGCGCCCTCCAGCACCGCGAGCGCCACAGGCAGCAGCATGAGCGTGGTCGCGGTATTGGATATCCACATGCTCAGCACCGCTGCCGCCACCATGAAACCCAGCACGAGCCGCCGTGGGTCCGTCGCGCCGAACAGGTGAATCATGCCGAGGGCGATGCGCCGGTGCGCACCGCTACCCTCCATCGCCTGCGACAGCAAAAAGCCTCCGAGCAATAAAAGGATCAATGGCGAACCGTAGGCCTGGCCAACCTGCGCCGGCGTCAGTACGCCCGTCAGGGGAAGAATCGCCAGGGGCAGCAGCGAGGTCGCGGGGATCGGAACGGGCTCGAAAATCCACCACACAATGCAGGTCACGGCGACGCCGATCACCACGGCCATATCGGTGGACTGCCCCAGCGCAATCGTGGTTCCCGCCAGGGCCAGAGCCAATGCCGGCCCGACAAACAGCATCACGGAACGCACCATCAGATGGCGGCCGCCGACAGTGACGAAGATGAAAGGGGGCTTGTCATAGGCCGCTCATCCTGTCGCAGCCCCGCACGACTGTAAAGCTATCCCTTGGTGCGAACTCGCACGCCGAGTACACTGCGGCCATGCACAAGATTGAACCCAAAGCGCTGGTGGACCGCTTCGGACGCCGCGTGGATTATCTGCGGCTGTCCGTCACGGATCGCTGTGATTTTCGCTGTGTGTACTGCATGGCCGAAGACATGCGCTTTGCGCCCAAGGCCGAGATTCTGAGCCTCGAGGAGCTGGCCACGATCGCCGAGGCATTTGTGGAGCTGGGCGTACGCAAAATCCGCCTCACGGGCGGCGAACCCCTGATCCGCCATAACATCATGAGCCTCATAGAGCGCCTGGGCAGCCTTGAGGCGCTGGATGAACTGGTGCTGACGACCAACGGCTCGCAGCTGCAGCGGCTTGCCAGTCCCCTTCGCGATGCCGGGGTGCAGCGCCTGAACATCAGCCTGGACAGCCTCAACCCCCGGCGGTTTCGGCAACTCACACGCATCGGTCATCTCGAACAGGTAGTCGCCGGCATCGACGCCGCCTGCGATGCAGGTTTTGAACGCCTGCGCCTGAATGCGGTGATCATGCGCGGACGCAACGATGACGAAGTGCTGGATCTTGTGGACTTCGCCCGCTCCCGCGAGGTCGATCTGGCGTTTATCGAAGAGATGCCCCTGGGCCTGATCGACGAACACGACCGCGCCCTGACCCTGGCCACCAGCGACTGGATTCGTGAGCGCATCACCGAGTGCTATGCGCTCACCCCCCTGGGGGACCCGGACGGCACCGCAGGGCCGGCACGCCTGTATCGCATGGCCGGCAGTGACAGTCGCATCGGTTTTATCTCTCCGCACAGCAATAACTTCTGCCATCTGTGTAACCGCGTGCGCGTGACGGTAGAGGGGCGCCTGTTGCTGTGCCTGGGCAACGAACATTCCGTAGACCTGCGCGACATACTGCGCAGCGGCGCCGATGCCGCCACGCTGCGCCAGGCCCTGGTGGATGCCATGGACCTCAAACCCGAGCGTCACGAATTCAACGTGAACGACGAACCCCAGATCCTCCGCTTTATGAACGCGACGGGTGGCTGACGCCCTCGCCCTCGACCGGGAGTTCCCCCCTTGGAAGACCGTACCGAACTTGCCAATGTCGATGTGATCGAGCAAGGCTTTGCCGAACTCGGCTATATCTGCAGTCCGCGCATCGCCACCGCGGTATTTCTGGCCGCGCGCCTGCGCAAGCCCGTGCTCGTTGAGGGGCCGCCCGGTGTCGGCAAAACGGAACTCGCCAAAACCGCCGCCACATTGCTGGACCTGCCTCTGGTTCGCCTGCAGTGCTACGAAGGCCTCGACGAAGCCAAGGCCCTGTATGAGTGGAAGTACGGCAAGCAGTTGCTCTACACCCAGGTTCTCAAAGAGAAGCTCGGCGACCTGCTGCAGGGCGCCGAAGGACTCGCGGAGTCCGTCGAGCGTCTGCATGGCTTTGGCGATGTGTTCTATTCCCAGGAGTTCCTTGAGCCCCGCCCCCTGCTGCAGGCCATGGAGCAACCCGCCGGGGCCGTTCTACTCATCGACGAGATCGACAAGTCAGACCATGAATTTGAATCCCTGCTGCTCGAGATTCTTTCGGACTACCAGGTATCGATCCCCGAAATCGGCACCGTGCAGGCCCAGTCCACACCCCTGGTGTTCCTCACGAGTAACAATACGCGGGATGTATCGGACGCCCTCAAGCGCCGCTGCCTGCACCTGCACATTCCGTTTCCGAGCGTTGATCTGGAAGAGCGCATCCTCCAGAGCCGCGTACCGGACCTGCAGGCCAATCTGCGTCACCAGCTCGTGGCCTTCGTGCACGGCGTGCGCGAGCTGGACCTGAAAAAGCAGCCCGCGATCTCCGAGACCATCGACTGGGCCCGCAGCCTGCTGTTGCTGCACGCGTCGGAGCTCGACGAGGAACTGCTGCGCAGCACGCTCAATGTGCTGCTCAAGTTCGAGCAGGACATCGAGGCTGCCGGTGCGGAATTGCCAGGCCTGCTGCGCGAAAGCGCCAAGGCAGCCGCAGGTCGGGACTGAATGCAATCCAGCCTGCTGCGATTCATTGAAATCCTGCGCAGTCATGCGCTGCCCATCTCGCCGGCCGAGACCCTGGACGCCGCCGCCGCGCTGGACTGCGTGGGCTACGGCGACCGCAGCATGCTGCGTGAAGCCCTGGCCCTGACCCTGGCCAAGTCCGAGCGGGAAGTGCATACCTTCTATTACTGCTTCGACCGCTTTTTCGACCAGCAACTCTCAGACTTTCACACGGACCCTGACGAATCCGGTGAGGGCGAAGCCCAGGGACAACCACCGACAGACACAGCCCAGCCCGAGGGCGCTGCCGGCGAAGGCAATGGCAGCATGGGCGGCGGCGGTGGCGCGTCGGGTGCCGACGCGCTGGAGCTCGCCGGTGCCGCGCAGGAATCACCGGCGCTGGCGGACCTGCTCGACGGGGAACTGTTGCCGGCGCTGCTCGAAAACGAACGCGGCACGCTCAGTGCGGCAATGCGACGTGCGGGCCAGGAGGCGGGCCTGCAGAACATTCGCCTGTTCACCCAGAAAGGCCAGTACACCCGCCGCATTCTGGACGCCCTCGGCGAGGCCGCCATCCGGGACGCCGTTATCGAGCTCGAACGCCTCGATTCCGACGCCCAGGACACGCTGCGACGCTACCGCGACGTTCTGCGCGAGCAGGTGCGGGATTTCGTGGATCAGCAGTATCTGCTCAACGCCGAAGGCCACAACAGCGCTTTCATGGATGAGCTGCTGAGCAAGACGCGACTGAGTAATATCGACCGGCGTCACCGGGACCGCGTGCAGGAACAGGTTCGCCGTATGGCGCGGCGCCTCGCCAGTCGCCACAGCGCGCGCCGACGCCCCGTAAAACGGGGGCAGCTACATATGGGCCGCACGCTGCGCAGCGGCATGGCCCACGACGGCATTCTGTTTCGCACCCATTGGCGGTCCCGAAAACGCGACAAGGCCCAGCTGCTCGCGCTCTGCGATGTCAGCGGCTCCGTCGCCGCTTATGCGGGCTTTCTGCTGATGTTTCTTTACAGTCTGCAGGACGTGCTGCCGCGAACCCGCAGTTTTGCCTTTTCGAGCCACCTCGGTGAGATCAGCGATCTCTTTCGGGACGAATCGCTGGAGCGGGCCATCGAACTGGCCAACTGGCGCTTTGGCGGTGCCACGGATTACGGCAGCAGCCTGCGGGACTTTGCGCAGCTGGCCCTCGATGACATCAACCGCAACACATCGGTTATCATTCTCGGCGATGCGAGAAATAATCGAGGGAACCCCGAGCTGGACATCATGCGGAGCATTTACCAGCGCAGTAAGCAGGTGATCTGGCTGAATCCAGAGTCGCGCCAGGCCTGGGGTACCGGTGATTCAGAGATGCTTCGCTACCAGAGCACCTGCCACTACGCGGCTCCCTGCGGCAATCTCGAACAGCTTGAGCGGGTTGTGGACCAACTGCTCAAGAGCCTGCGCTGAGGCCGCGGTTGTACGGCGCATCATGGCACTCAGTACCCAACATATTCCGCTGCCCTGTTCCCTGCGCGAGCGCGTAAGCGAGGAATTCGCTCCCGAGAACCCGTCGCTCAGCGCCGATACCCTGTCCACAAGTGACCTGGTGGCGTTCCTTGGCAAGAGCAAAGACACCGACAACTCGCCCCTGGCCACCATTCGCCGCCGCGCAGCCAAACAGAACCGCAGCGCCGAGCTGCGTCCCGAAGATCACGCCACGCTGAGCTGGGTGTGCGAAGCATTTGCCGACTGGGAGGAGCAGTATCCGCTGGAGGCACCGCTGAGAGACCATGTACACCGGCTGCTGCCCCTGGCGGCGGCGATGGCGTTTTCTGACGACAGCTTTTTCACCCCCGGCAAACATCCCCTGCACCGCCTGCTGGATGTGATTCAAAGCGGCGCCGTCGGCTGGCAGGTGCGACTGGACCGCGCCGGGCAAATGCTGGAGCAGCGCGTGGAACGGGCCGTTGCCAAGGCCCTGGAATGGTTTACGGCCCAGAACACGGATATCGCCGCCATCTCCCGCGAGTTCGAATCCGCAACGGACCGCGACGCCGCACGCGCCCAGCGCATGGTGCAGCGCCTTGCCGAGACCGAAGAAGCCCGACTCAAAACCCTCAACGCCAAGCGCGACGCGGCGCACATGATCAACCGGGGCCTGGATACCTACGAGCTGCCGGCGGCCATCGGCGAATTCCTCAAGGGGCCCTGGTACGACAGTGCCCAGATGGCGCTCGTAAAATTTGGGGAGCGCTCGCGAGAGTGGGAGCAGATAGAGCGTGCCACCCGACACCTGATGGAGTCGGTACAGCAGGAAGAACACGGTGAGGCCGAGCGCGACCGGCACGAGCAGATACTGCGCCACCTGCCGGGTGACCTGCGGCGCTGGCTCATCAGCCTGGAACACGACAGCGACGCCACCGACAGCGCCATCGGCCTGGTGGAGTATGCCCATCTGCGCATACAGCATGGCCAGAAGCTGCAGCTTGTGCAGATTGCGCCCCTGGCCGTAGAGGACGACGCTGGCGGTGAGCAGGACAATGACGACAGCGAGTACCACAACGGCGACTGGTACCGCTTTGAAGACAACGAGGGCGAACTGCGCGCCCAACTGGTGCTGCAGCTGGAGAAAGGACAGCACCTGCTGTTTACCAACTTCGTTGGGCTCAAGGCCCTGGACCTGTCGCGCCGCGCCTTCTCGCTGCGGGTTCACGACGGCTTTGCCGTGCACCTGCCCTGCCGTGACAGCTTCAGTCTGAGCCTGGCGGCGACGGCGGGTCTGAACAACGACGATGATCTCGCGCGACTGCTTGACCCCAACTACGAACCCCCCGTCGCTGCCGATGCCGACCTCGGTTCGACGCCGGACCCGGAACCAGAGTCAGAGACAGAGACAGAGCCGACAGGCTCGATTGACGCAGACAGCGAGCTCGAGGAACTGGATCTGGACCTGGACCTCGATCTGGACTCCGACGATGCCGGCGACGGTGTCGCGGTAGCTTCCGGTGATGATCAGGACGATCACCCACGGGACACCGTGGACAGCGGCGAAGCGATAACCTGGGATGACGAACTTCCCAGCCTGGGAGTCAGTCCCGAAGACGACCCCGTGCTCGCACCACCGGAAGGTGCCGAGACCGAGGTCGCGATGGATTTTGACCGTGCTGGCAGCGGCGATGCGTCAGCGCCGTCTCCACCGCCACCGGCGTCCTACCCGGATTTGTCGAACCCGGCACCTGTACCACCTATGCCCGGATCAGCGCCCGGATCAGCGCCCGAGCCAGCCGCACCCCAGGCACCGACACCTGTGGAGCCGTCACCGCCGATCGGTACGGCCCCACCCCAGGAACCGACCTATGACGGTGGCTACGCTGCACCCCAACCGCAGCCTGAGAACCCACCACCGCCAGCATCATCCACGTTTGCGCCACCGGGCAATGCGGCCTTCGATCCGCCGGCTCCGCCATCGAACCCGCAGCCTGCTCCCAGCCCGACACCGGCCTACCAACCGACGCCGCAGCCCGCTCCCAGTCCGCCACCGGTAGCGCCACCGCAGGCGCCACCGACCTATGCACCATCCGCGGCGCCGCCACCGCAAACACCACCGCAGGCACCACCGGCCTACGTATCGCCAGAAGCGGCCCCGCCTCCGCCTCCACCAGCGACACCGCCACCACCTGCTCCGCCGCCGACGCCCGAAGCACCGCCAGCGGCAGACACGCGCGAGGTAGAAGTACCCATGGGCGCCTGGCTCGGTTTTCACGATGGCGAGACGCCCATCATGGCCAAGCTCGCGGTCTTTGATCCTCGACGCGACAACTACATCTTCGTCAATCGCAAGGGCATTGCCATGCGCGAACTCAATCGCGCCGAACTGCTGTCGCTGATGGACCGGGGACTCGTGGACATACTCGAAACCCGCTGCTACTTCCGCGATGAAGTAGAGCGCGCCCGGGGGGAGACGCCATGAGGGGTAAAGAGCAGCGTCGCTTCTTCCGCCTGCCCATCGAGTCGCGGGTATTCATCGAACTGGAGTCCCCTGCTCCCGGCAGCCTGGGGCCAGGACGCGTGGCGCGCTGCGACACGCTCGAAGTGTCCCAGAACGGTCTGCGCGTGCGCCTGGCCGAAGCGGTAACGGTGGGCGCGATCCTGCAGATCGGCGTGGAGCTTCCCGGCAAGGATGAGCCCTTCTACCTCGTGGGTCAGGTTCGCTGGCGAATGCGCGACAAAGACGTAGCCGGAGCCTGGGTGGCGGGCTTCGAGATTCTCAATGCCCTGGGATCCGACGTGGAGCAGTGGACCGCCGCGCTACAGGTCATGGACGAGCACGTGCCCCCCGCCTGAAGCCCGGCCAACGGTTTCACCTCAGGCCGTAGCGGACTCCGATTCAGCTTTGCTGGTCGGGGCCGCGGAACTGCCGACCGCGTCGATCTCTGCCTCGAGCTGCCGTGACACCAGATCGGGCGAGCCCGTGCCCCGAGCCAGAAGACTATAGGCCATGGGTACCAGAAACAGCGTAACCAGTGTCGCCAGGGCAACACCGCCCATTACCACGGCACCGATCACGCTGCGCACCTCGTGCCCAGGGCCCGTGGACAACACCAGTGGCAGCGCTCCCACTACGGTAGTGAATGCCGTCATGACAATGGGGCGTAAACGTTTGCTCGCGCCATCGAGCACGGCGTCGTCAAAGGCGTAGCCGGCATCGCGCATCTGGTTGCTGAATTCAACGATCAGAATGCCGTTCTTCGCCGCCAGGCCCACCAGCATGATCAAGCCCACCTGGCTGTAGATATTGAGCGTGAACCCCGTCAGTGCCAAGGCTCCCAGCCCCCCGAGTAAGGCCACGGGCACTGTGAACAGAATGATCATCGGGTGAACGAAGGACTCAAACTGCGCCGCCATCACCAGATAGACCACCAGCAGAGCGAGTAAGAAGGTGACGTACACGCTGCCACTGGAGCGCTTGTACTCCAGGGACTCACCCTTGTAGTCGTACGAGGCGGTCTCGGGCAACTCCGTGCGCACCAGGTTCTCGAAAAATGCGAGCGCTTCACCGAGTTTGTAATCATCGGCCAGACCGGCTGACACCGTGAACGCGCGCACGCGGTTGTAGCGATTCAGGGTCCCTGCGCCCGCTTCTTCGCGAAGCGTGACCAGGTTGGCCAGGGGTATCAGCCTGCCCGACGTACTGGAGCGCACGTAGATGTTGTCCAGGTCCGACAGCGTACGCGCCTCGTTGCGTTCACCCTCTAAGATCACGTCGTACTCGCGGCCCCCCATGATGAAGGTCGTTACGCGACGAGATCCCAGCAGGGTCTCGAGCGTCGCGCCAATCTCGGCAATACTCACGCCCAGGTCTCCCGCACGATTGCGATCAATCGCCACACGGAGCTGCGGCTTGGTGGGCTTGAGGTCCGTGTCGACGCCAATCAGCCCAGGGTTCTCGGCCGCTTTCGCCAGAATCAGGTCCTGCCACTCGGCCAACTCCTCGTAGCTGTCGCCACCGATGACGAACTCCAGCGGATCCACGTTGCCGCCACCGAAGGAACGCGGCGCGCGAATAAACGAGCGAACCCCGGCCACATCCGCGATGCGCGCATTGGCATCCAAACGAATCTGCTCGGCGGTACGTTCACGCTCACTCCAGGGATTGAGCACCATGATGGTGAATGCCTGATTGAACGCCTCGCCTGCTCCCCAGCCCGGAGCGCGTATCAACAAACGTTTGACTTCGCCACTGTCTACCAGGGGCATCAGGCGCTCCTCGATCTTCAGCACCTGCTCTACGGTGTATTCAAAGGAAGCACCCTCGGGCGCCATCGCCACCATGAACAACACGCCGCGATCTTCCGCAGGGGAATACTCTTGGGGCAGGTTGCGCCCCACTTGCCAGGCCAGCGCCAGGCAAACCGCCAGTACCGGCAGAAACAGCCAGGAGTGGCGCAGACAAGGCTTGAGGATTCGCCGGTACTGTCCTTCCATTGTGGTACTGAGCGTGTCGACAAAGCGTGCCAACCGGTTCGATACCTTGTCTCGATCAAGCAGTTTGGAACAGATCACCGGAGCCAGAGTCAGGGCAACGAAGCTGGAGAAGACCACAGCAATGGCCATGGCCACCGCAAACTCCGCAAACAGGCGCCCGATATTGCCCTCAAGAAACGTGATGGGTATGAACACAGCGACCAGCACCAGGGTGGTGGCGATCACCGCAAAGCCCACCTGCCGCGCGCCGCGATACGACGCAACCAGGGGCGTTTCGCCGCGCACGAGCCGGCGGTGAATATTTTCGAGCACCACAATGCTGTCATCCACCACCAGACCAATCGCCAGCACCAGTGCCAGCAGCGTGAGCAGATTGATGCTGTACCCCAGGGCCCAGAGCATACTGAAGCTACCCACCAGCGAGATTGGCACCGTGAGCGCTGGCACCAGCACGCTGCGGGGATCCCCCAGAAACAGAAAGATCACTAACACGACCAGCACACCGGCGATGAACAGCGTGGCGAAGACCTCGTCGATCGCCGCATCGACGAAAACCGACCGGTCAAAGCTGGCGATGAGATGCATGCCCGACGGCAGTTGCTCGTTCACGCGACGAATTTCTTCCTGAACGAGACGCCCCACCGACAACGCATTGGCTTTGCTCTGTTTGACGACGCCAATGCCGACCATGGACTCCTTGTTGCCGCGAAAGAGACTGCGAGGCTCGGCACTGGATAACTCAACGCGAGCCACATCACTCAGCCGTACCAGGTAGCCGTCATCTCCCTGGGCCAACACCAGCTCCCGAAAGTCCTCGGCCTCCTGGTAGCCGCGGTCCACGCGCACCACAAAGTCCCGCTCAGTGGACTTGATCGTGCCCGCGGGCAGTTCCACATTCTGGCTGCGCAGCGCTGCCTCGACATCAGACACGGTGAGGCCGCGGGCGACGAGGGCATTGCGATCCAGCCAGATGCGCATGGAGTACACCTGTTGTCCTGAGATGCGAATCCGCGCGACCCCGTCCAGCACGGCAAAACGGTCCTCGAGGTATCGCCGCACGTAGTCTGTCAGCTCCAGGGCCGACATATGCTCACCCACAAGATGCACCCAGAACACCACCTGTTCGTCACTGTTGCTCTTGCGGGTTTCGGGCGCGCGAGCCTCTTCGGGCAGATTGTCCAGCACCCCCGAGACGCGATCACGCACATCGTTGGCCGCCGCATCAATGTCGCGGTCGAGGTCAAACTCCAGGGTGATGCGCGACTGACCGTCCATGCTCGACGAGCTCATGGTCTTGACGCCTTCGATGCCTGACAGGCGGTTTTCGATCAGTTCCGTAATCTTGTTCTCGACCACGACGGCAGACGCACCGGGGTACTCGGTCTCGACCGAGACGATGGGGGGATCGATATCGGGATATTCGCGCAGGGGCAGTCGCTCAAACGCCAACAGGCCAAAGGCGACGATCAGGGCGCTGCCAACCAGGGCCATTACCGGCCGGCGTACCGCCAGGTCTGACAACAGCATCAGCTTGGCACCACGCGAACCGGCATGACGTTGCCAGACAGGCGCACAGTGCCATCGCGCACAATCACCTGCCCCTCTTCTACACCATCGCGAAGCACGACCCAGCCTGGTATGCGATCGCCGATCGTGACTTCGGTGCGGCGCGCCTCATCACCCTCGACAACCCACACAAAGTGCCGCGCAGCACGACTTTGCAGACTCTCTTCGGGCACCATGATCGCGTCGCGGGCTTCGCCGGCCAATTCCAGCTCCATGAGCAGACCAGGCCGCAAGCGGCCATCGTCGTTCGGCAGAACTGCGCGCGCCGTGATCGCGCGCGCGATGGGATCGACGCGACTGCCAACGGCGGTGAGTTCGCCGGTGAAGTCGTCGGCAAATGCGGTGGATCGGGCAATGATGGTCATGCCCGGCCTGAGCACGCCCAGGTAACGGGCGGGAACCGTGAACTGCAGACGCATGCGACTGACATCATCGAGCGTGGTCAGACGCTGCCCCGTCGACACCAGGGCGCCCTCACTGACTTCACGCAGTCCCAGCACACCGTCAAACGGCGCCACGATCACACGATCGGCAATGCGCGCCTCGACCTCGGCTATCTGGTGCCGCAGCACCTGCACCTCGGTACGGGCCGTGTCGAGCTCTGTCTGTGCCACCTGGTTCTTTTTTGCCAGGTTGTCCAGGCGCGTGACTTCGCGGCGGGCGTCCGCAAGGCGCGCCCGCAATACCTGCAGGGCCGCGCGCTCCGCGTCCTGTCGCAGCGTGGCCAGTACCCGGCCCTTCTCAACGCGCTCACCGTCATCAAAGTTAAGTGACTCAATGATCTGCGAAACCGGTGACGTAATATCGATAGATTCCCAGGCCTGGAGCGTACCCAGGGCAGGAATGCGGTCCCGGAAGGGTTGCCGACCCACGGTCGCAACGGTCACCGGCACTGCCGAACGCTGTGCCTGCGCCTGCGGCGCTGCATCGCCATTGAGTTGTTGCCAGTAAAAGAACCCGCCTGCGGCGAGCACCAAAAACGCAATTACAAATCTCACGGTAATACCAAAGAAAAATAGTCAGGCATTCTAACATCCCGCAAAGCGCGGGAACCCTCACCCATTCGTGTTGCCTTACGTATAACGCCTGCAGGTGGATTGCGATCGCCACCTAACGTCGAGGCGGGGCCTGGGTGTATCATCCGGCCCCATTCCCTGCGGTAGCTAACCGCGCAGACAGTTTTTACTGGAGACCAGGTCTTGAACTCACACTGGCACGAGCAGCTGACCCGCATCGCCGCGTCGGATCCGGCGCTCCTTCGGCACATCGCCCGGGGCATCGAAAAAGAGAGCCTGCGCGTAGGCGGCGATGGCCTGCTGGCCAGCACACCGCATCCGGCGGAGCTCGGCTCTGCGCTGACCCACCACTCCATCACCACGGATTACTCCGAAGCCCTGATGGAGTTCATCACGCCGGTATCGACGGGTATCGAAGACACACTCAACACGCTGGAAGACATCCACAGCTTTGTCTACGAGCACCTGGGCGCTGAACGACTTTGGAGCGCGAGCATGCCCTGTATCGTCGCCGGCGATGCGGGTATTCCCGTAGCACGCTACGGCAGCTCCAACAGCGGTCGCATGAAAACCGTGTATCGCTATGGCCTTGGGCATCGCTACGGACGCATGATGCAGGCCATTGCCGGCGTGCATTACAACTTTTCGATGCCCGATGATTACTGGGCAGCGGCCTATGAAGCGGACGCTGCCAGTGAATCCCTGCAGGACTATGTCACCGGGCGCTACCTGGGCCTGATCCGCAATTTTCATCGCTGGAGCTGGCTGCTCATCTACCTGTTTGGCGCCTCACCGGCGGTCTGCGCCAGCTTTATGCGTGGCCGAGGCGAACACCACCTGCAGCCCTTCGATGCCGAGGGCAACTCCCTGCACCTGCCGTATGCCACCGCCCTGCGCATGGGCGACCTGGGCTACAACAGCAGCGCGCAGAAGTCGCTACGCGTGTGCTACAACTCGCTGGACAATTACCTGGCAACGCTGACCGAGGCGATTCTCACACCGCACCCAGAGTACGCCGCGTATCAAGGCCAGGAGAACGGCGAGTACATGCAGCTCAACGACAGCCTGCTGCAGATCGAGAACGAGTTCTACAGCACGATCCGTCCCAAGCGTCCTGGACAGGCCGGTGAAACGGCCCTGACGGCCCTGCATGACCGGGGCGTGGAATACATTGAGGTGCGCTGCGTGGATGTGAGCCCCTTCGAACCCCTGGGTATCAGTGCCTCGCAGATCCGCTTTATCGACGCATTCCTTGTGTACTGCCTCACCCAGGACAGCCCCGCCTGTGACGAAGACCAGCAGCGGCGTCAGGCAGCTAACCTGAGTGACGTGGTCAACCGCGGCCGGGAGCCCGGCCTGCAACTGCAGGACACAAGCGGTGAACGCGACCTCGGGGACTGGGGCGAGGAACTGCTGGATGCGATCGCGGTAAGCGCGGCGCTCCTCGACGGTGCCCACGGCGGCAGCGCCTACGCCGATGCGGTCGAGGCCCAGCGCCGCAAGGTACGCGGTGACGATGAACTGCCCTCGGCGCGCGTACTACGTGAGATGCGGGAACAGGGTCTGCCGTACTACCGCTTTGCTCTGAACTACAGCAATCAATGGGCTGAGCATTTTCGCGCCCGGCCCCTGCAAGGCCAGGTCAGGAACGATCTGCTGGACGAGACCCAAGCGTCGATGGCGCGCCAGCGTGCCATCGAAGAAGCCGACTCCGTCAGTTTTGAGCAGTACCTGGCGGCTTACTACGATCAATACAAAGCGATTCGCACGGGAGACTGATGAACACGCTGCTGCGCATACGCCCACTCTTTTTTGAACTATTCCTGCTGACCGTGATCTCCATGGCCTTTGCCATGGTGTTTCTGGAGCATACGCTGCATCTGGCGCCCTGCCCGCTGTGCATGACCCAGCGCGGCTTTGTGGTGCTGGTGGGCCTCTTTGCCCTGCTGGCGGCTCTGCACAATCCTGTCGGCTGGGGACGGCGGGTGTACGCGCTGCTCTGTACCCTGGCCGCACTCGGCGGTGGCGCGGTGGCGGCCCGGCACGTGTGGCTGCAGTCCCTGCCCGAAGACCTGGTGCCCGCCTGCGGACCGAGCCTGGAATACATGCTCGACACCTTTCCGCTGTCTGAGACCTTCAAGATGGTGATGATGGGCGACGGTAACTGCGCTGACACAATGTGGACATTTTTGGGGCTTAGTATTCCCGCCCAGACCCTGATCCTGTTTGTGGTACTGGCAGGCATCTCACTGTTTCAACTGTTTCGGAGCGCCGAGCACTGAACGTTCTTTTTCTGTGCACCCACAACCGCTGTCGCAGCATCATCGCCGAAGCGCTGGTGGCTGACCTGAATGATCCCCGCCTGCGTGCCGCTAGTGCGGGCAGTGCTCCTGCGGGAGAAGTCCATCCCCTGACCCTGCATTACCTGCAGCAGGCAGGCGTCGCCACGGCATCGCTGCACAGCAAAGGCATGGATGACGTGCGCACCTTTGATCCACACCTGGTACTGACGCTGTGTGATTCGGCGGCGGGAGAGGCCTGCCCTCTTTGGCTGGGCAATGCCCTGCGGTTGCACTGGGGGATTGAAGACCCGTCGCGGGTCGCAGCAGGCCCAGAGGCAGACGAGGCATTCGGTGCGTGTCTGGCGGTGCTGCGCGAACGCATCAGCACGCTGGCGTCGCTGTCACACCTGGCCGATGACCCGACGGCCCTGCGGCAAGCCCTGCGCCCTCACGGGGCCGTCTGAGCTGTAGCCCACCCATCGCCAGAGCAACCGAACAAGAGCGAGCAAAAAAGGCCGAACGAACGGCACAAAAAAGGGCCGCTGAAACAGCGACCCTTTGTGCCTGGCTCCGAATTACCGGAGCAATGCGGAATCAACCTTCAGCAGCTTCCTGGCTGGGAATAGCCACCAGCTCCACGTCGAAGATCAGTGTGGCGTTGGGTCCAATACGCGCACCCGCACCGCCGGGGCCGTAGGCCAGGTCCGAGGGAATGTACAGCTTGTACTTGGAACCCACCTGCATCAGTTGCAAGGCTTCGGTCCAGCCGGGGATCACCTGCGTGACGCCAAAGGTGACCGTCTCACCGCGGGCGTAGGAAGAATCGAACTCCGTACCGTCGATCAGCGTACCGCGATAGTGCACTTCGACACTGTCGTCAGCGCCGGGCGTGGCGCCATCGCCTGCTTCAACCACTTCGTACTGAAGGCCCGATTCCGTGGTCATCACACCTTCACGAGTGCCGTTTTCAAGCAGAAAGGCTGCGCCGGCGGCCGCATTGGCTTCGGCCAGCGCCTGCGTGTTCGCCTGCTGCTCCTGAGTCAGACGTTCCTGAAAGGCGATCATCTCGGCCTGGATTTCTTCGTCGGTCAGACGCTGGGGAGCGTCGGTCATCGCATCGTGCAGACCAGCGGCGAAAGCATCCACGTCAACGGTCATGCCATCGTTGGCCATGTTGCGGCCCAGGCCCAGGGCCACGCCGTAGCTCAGGCGCTGTTTTGAGGTTTCGAGCGCCACTTCAGCGTCGGCGCTGTCGCCGGCCTGCTGCTGACACGCAGAAAGAAGAAGCGCAGCGCTGACTGCCGCGGCGGGTTTGAACAATGATTTCATGGAGATTTCCTGCAGTTATGAACGGGCTCCGGCAGCCGGTGGCGCGGAGCATTGGCGCCCAGTGGGGGACGCAAGCTGCGCAAGTGTAATCGCTGTATCCGGCCGGTGCTACCCTGCTCGTCCTGCGCTCGAGATGCCTGCAACCTGCCAGGCCCGACGGCATCACGCTAAACTGCCCGCTCTGCTCGCTTGCGCACCCGGCGCCGAACCGATTCCATGGCTTTTCGCTTCTTTGAACAACTGGTCGACGCGTTTCCCGACCGCCAGCCCGAGCGGGCACCCGCCTCGGTATTCCAGTTCTGCCGCCACCACGCCCGCGGACTGGAGCACTGGCTGGTGGGCCTGGCCGTACTGAGCATGGCCATCGCCATCGTCGAGGTCATGCTGTTCGAAGTGCTGGGCCGTGGTGTGGATCTGTTGTCGACCAGCACACCCGAGACCGTCGTAGCCGATGGCGGGCGGCAGCTTATGTACCTGGGTCTGGGGCTGATCGCCGCCTATCCCCTGCTTGTGGCGCTGCAGTCGCTGCTGCTGCACCAGACGCTGATGGGGAACTTTCCCATGATCGTGCGCTGGATGGCGCACCGGTACCTGCTGCGCCAGAGCCTGGGTTTTTTTCAGGATGAATTCGCCGGACGCGTCGCCACCCGGGTAATGCAGACCGCACTGGCGGTGCGATCGGTGGTGCTGATACTGCTGGATATCCTGGTCTATGTGGCCGTGTATTTTTTGTCGGTGCTCATACTGCTGGGGTCCATCGACTGGCGCCTGGCCATACCCCTGGCCGTGTGGCTGCTGATCTACGGCAGTATTCTGGCGTTGGTGCTGCCCCGGCTGCAGCGCGTATCGGAGCGCCAGGCCGACGCCCGTGCACTCATGACGGGACGCGTTTCTGACAGCTACACCAACATCAGCACCGTCAAACTCTTCTCGCATGCGCAGCGCGAGGCGGGCTATGCCCGCGAGGGTATGGCCGGTTTTCTCGATACCGTGCACCCCCAGATGCGCCTGGTGACATGGATGGAGTCATCGGTCGCCGCAAATAACACGCTCATGCTCTTTACCGTGGCCGCTACGTCGCTGTACCTGTGGTTCGACCAGGCCATCACCCCCGGCGCCATCGCCGCCGCCTTCGCGCTCTGCCTGCGCATCAACGGCATCAGCGAGTGGATCATGTGGGAAGTGTCGGACCTGTTCGAAAACATCGGCACGGTCCGCGACGGTATCGGAACGCTCTCGACCGCCGTCGCGGTCAGGGATCACCCCGATGCCCAGCCCCTGCAAGTAACACATGGCGCCGTGGACTTTTCGCAGGTCGACTTCGCTTACACCAATGACCGACCGGTCTTCGACAAGCTGGACCTGCAGATTCGCCCCGGCGAAAAAGTGGGCCTTATCGGCCGCTCCGGCGCGGGCAAGTCGACGCTGGTAAATCTGCTGCTGCGCTTTTACGACGCGCAGGGCGGCAGCATCTGCATTGATGGCCAGAACATTCGCGACGTTACCCAGGACAGCCTGCGCGCCAATATCGGCATGGTGACCCAGGACACTTCGCTGCTGCACCGCACCGTGCGTGAGAACATTCTCTATGGCCGCGAATCGGCGACGGAAGCCGAACTGCACCGCGCCCTGGAACAGGCCCGGGCCTCGGACTTCATCATGGCCCTGCAGGACCAGGACGGTGCTCGCGGTCTGGATGCCCGCGTGGGCGAGCGCGGTGTAAAACTCAGCGGCGGTCAGCGCCAACGCATCGCCATCGCCCGCGTCATGCTCAAGGACGCCCCGATCCTGGTGCTGGACGAAGCCACCTCAGCGCTGGACTCCGAAGTCGAGGTGGCGATTCAGGACAGCCTGTACGCACTGATGGAGGGCAAAACGGTCATCGCCATCGCCCACCGCCTGTCGACCATCGCCGCCCTCGATCGCCTGGTGGTGCTGGACGAAGGACGCATCGTGGAACAGGGCAGCCACAACGAGCTGCTGGCGAAGGGTGGGATTTACAAACGCCTGTGGGACTATCAGTCGGGTGGGTTTCTGGCGGCGGATTGAGACGCGCAACGCACCACCCTACGCCGAATTAATGCTTGCCGCGCTCGGACTGATCTTGGTATTAACGTGAGAACCCTACTGTCTGGTGGCCATTGCGATGAACCGAAGCATCAAAATCCTGATCACCCTGTCGTCCGCCTGCATGTGTATTTTTTATGCGCTCCAAAACCTGGCGAACCTGGACGCCGCCACCGGATTCGTCAGCTACGTCACCGGCATGGCGGATCACGCGGTCTACCCGCAGCACATTGGGCCAGCCATAAGCTCACCGATGCTGGCGGGCGTGATGCTCGCGGTTATCGTCGCGCTCGAATTTATCGCCGGCGCCCTGTCGTTGCGCGGCGCGTGGGACCTGCTGCGAGCGCGAACGGCCCCGGCGGAATCCTTCAACAACGCTAAAACCTACGCCCTCGCGGGCACGGGGGTCGCGGTCTTCCTGTGGTTTGGCATCTTCGGTGCCATTGGCGGCGCCTATTTTCAGATGTGGCAGACCGAAGCGGGAGCGAACGCACTGCAGGGCGCGTTTCAGTACGCCATGCTGAACGGTCTGGCCTGGATCATTATTGCGCAGGACGACCGCTAAGCTCTGTTTAGTGCAATCGCCGGGAACGATACCCAGTCCCCGTCACTAATCGATAAAGTAGTCCTCGATCGCCGCCAGCGGCGGTGACGCACAGCCGTGGTCCTTGACGAGCTTAGCCACATCCCGCGCGATCACTTCATCGGGTTTGTAGGTACCAAAATACAGGGAGCCGATCTGCTTACCCTTTACTCGCGGCCGCAGGGCTTCGGAATACCAGAGCACCACGTCTGACTCGCGCACCGCGTTCCCCGAATCGTCGACATAGTTGCTCTGGCTGCGATACGGTTTGCCCACGGTCTTCTCGCCGCAAAGTTGCGTTGTGGTCTGAATATAGCTGCGTAGAAAATACCACTGGTCACTCCCACTCCAGTCGATCTGCGCGCCCCGACCGGCCAGCAACTGGGCCATTTCAAAGTTCTCTACCGTTGTGCCAAAGCGCTGCTCGGCCTGCTGGTACACCGCGTCAATCGCCGCCTGCCGCTCCTGGCGCACCCGCTGTGCCTCGGCGTATTCCTCAAGGGTCTTGCCACCGCGCTCGTAGTACCCGCGCAGGCGCTCGACGCTTCCCACCACCTGGGCCACCTGGGTTGGCGACAGATGCGCGCGGTGAACACCACTGTCGTTGTAAAGAAGGTTCAGCTGCGACGCATCCTTGGGACGCATATGCGGATCGTCGGCAAAGGCGGCGTAAAACGTCGCGGTCACCAGGTTTGCGTTGGCGACGCGTCCCTGCTCCAGGGCCTCATCGCGGGTCGTCGCCTGTCCCCGCAGATTGAAAAAAACATCCCGCAGATAAATACGGGCCATGATGTCACTCGACGCCCCGGGGCAGTGCTGCGTTCGCAGTCGCGGCAACAGGTCTGCGTACAGCGTGTCGTAGAGATACTCGGGTGTAAAAACGAATTCCTCGCTCTGCGCAAACTCCACCGACACCGAAAAACTCAGCGCGGTGCACCACTGGTCGGGCCGGCGGGGGTTCTGAACAAACTTGAAGACCTCGAAGCCGTTGCCGGCGTAAAGGGATTCGCCGCGGGAATTCAGGTAGTGCTTGGGCAGGGGGGCTGGCGGAGGCAGCTTTGCGGGACTCGTGCGACCGTTCATCGTCCAGCGCTGCGACGCATTGGCACCCATGCCCCAGCGTCCAAGGACCAGATTACACTTGTTATCGATGGCGAACTTGGCCGCACCGCTGCTACCGCCGTCGTGCCACTGACCGAGCAGATTGCGGCCATCGCTCTGCAGCGTCAGTTCCAGGCGCTTGTTGCAGCGCTTCACGTTCTCGTAGCAACAGGTCAGGGACTGCCCCTGGCCCTTGCAGGCCATGGGGCCAAACTGCGATGCATAGTCCCCCGCAATGTGCTCTGCCTTGCAACTCGCATGGCCATCGGCGCACACCGCCAGAGAACACAGCAGACAGATAAAGGACGCGATGCGGGGGACGATTGGCATTGGCCTGAACCTCGAGGTGGGATCAGCGACAGCGTAGCAGGTCTGCAGCAAAACCCCGACCGGCATCAGCCTAGGTGTCGACAAACTGACCCGTGGCGACCAATGCGTTCGCAACGGGTGCCAACGCCTGCCCGGCAAGCGTCCAGTGGGTGGCGAGTGCGGAAAGGTTTTGTGACAGCAGTGCCGCGGCGTCTTCCGGACCGGGCTTCGCGACATCAACGCCGTCAACATCCACCTCAGCCAGCATCGCGAGCTGCGTGAACTCCGCCTGCAATTCCAGGGCTTTCACCGCGTCGTAAAGATGCGCTTGCGACGCCTGACCGGCCCAAATGCGCCGCTGCTCGCGCAGGGGCTGCACCACCCCCGCGCGCCAGTCCTCGCACAGAGCGTCGGCGCGGGCCACCTGCGATGGCGACAGGGTATGACCCCGATGCGCCTGCCACGCGGCCCACAGCAGCAGATTCACGTCCGCACCAAAGGTGTCCTGGGCATCGAGGCAGACACGTTTCACGTCATCATGGGCGTAGAGCGCGACGGCAAATTCCGCCAGCACCGGATTTGCGCCTTCGATGTTGGAGCCCTCATCGCGCCCCCCACCATGGTTTTGCTGTTTTATGTCACCCATGCCCATTACACTCCCGGCCCGTGATTATCTTACGTGACATCAGCCTGCGCCGCGGCAGCCAGTTGCTGTTTGAGGGCGCCGAGGCGCGCCTGCTGCCCGGTCAGAAGAGCGCCCTGACCGGCGCCAACGGCTGCGGAAAATCCAGCCTGTTTGCCCTGCTGCGCGGCGAACTGACGGCGGACCACGGCGAGATCGAGGGTCTGGCGGGGCAGCGTATTGCCCACATGGACCAGGACGTTCCCGCCAGCGACACGCCCGCGCAGCGCTTTGTGCTGCAGGGTGACGGCGAAGTAGCCGATCTGCTCGAAGAACTGGAACAGCACGAGGCCAGCGGCGACTTTGAAGCCGCCGCCCGTTGCCACCAGGCCCTGGAAGCCTGCCGGGGCTACGACGCCCCTCGCCGCGCCGCCCTGCTGCTGGACGGCCTGGGTTTTGCGCCCGGCGACGGCGAGCGCCCCGTCAGCGATTTTTCGGGTGGCTGGCGCGTACGCCTGGGTCTGGCGCGGGCGCTGATGATGCCGTCGGACCTGTTGCTGCTGGACGAACCCACGAACCACCTGGACCTGGATACCACCCTGTGGCTGCAGCAGTTTCTGAGCGCCTACGAGGGCACGCTGCTGCTGATCTCGCACGACCGGGATTTTATCGACCGCTGCTGCACCGCCGTGCTGCACATCGAGCACCAGCAACTGCGCAGCTACCGCGGCGGCTACAGTGACTTTGAACAGCAGCGCGCCCAGCGCCTGGCGCAGGAGCAGGCCGCCGCAGCACGCCACGCCAAACGCCGCGCCGAGATCGAAGATTTTGTGCGCCGCTTTCGCGCCAAGGCCACCAAGGCGCGCCAGGCCCAGAGTCGCCTGAAAGAACTGGAGCGCATGGGCGAGATGACCATCGCCCATGCCGACACACCCTTTGATTTCAGATTCCCCGAGCCACCCCGCGGCAAAGACCCGCTGCTGGAACTGCGCGAGGCGAGCATCGGCTACGACGCAGACGCGGCGCTGGCCCGGGGCGTGAACCTGGCCCTGCGCAATGGTGATCGCATCGCCCTGCTCGGGCGCAACGGGTCAGGCAAGACCACCCTGCTGCGCACGCTCTGCGGCGAACTACCCCTGCTCGCTGGCGAGCGTCAGCACAGCGAAGGTTGCCGCATCGCCTACTTTGACCAGCAGCAGATCGACACCCTGGACCTGCAGGCCAGCGCCCTACTGCACCTGCAGCGCCTGAGCCCCGATGCCCGGGAGCAGGAAATCCGCGATTTTCTCGGCGGCTTTGATTTTCGCGGCGACCGGGCGGATGCGCCGCTCGCGCCCTTCTCGGGCGGCGAAAAAGCCCGCCTGGCCCTGGCCATGCTCGCCTGGCAGCGCCCCAACGTTCTGATTCTGGACGAGCCGACGAACCACCTGGATCTGGAAATGCGCCGCGCCCTGGAACTGGCGCTGCTGGATTTTGCCGGTGCGGTGGTGATCGTGAGCCACGACCGCCACCTGCTACGCAGCTCCGCCGAGCAGCTGTTTCAGTTACACAGCGGCGCCCTGCATCGCTTTGACGACAGCCTGGAAGCCTACGAAGCGCAGATTCTGCGCGGTGACAGCACGCCGCGGGATGCGCCCACTGCCGCCGAGAGCAGCTCCCGCGAAGATCGCCGGGAACAGCGCCGCGCCGCCGCGGCCGAGCGCGACCGCCGTCGTCCCCTCGAAAAAGCGATTCAGCGCATCGAAAGCCAGATGGAAAAAACCCAGGGGCAGCTCGACGGCATCGAAGAACAACTCGGTGACGCCACGCTCTACGACGAGGCGCGCAAGGACGAACTCACCAAACTGTTAAGAGAACAGGGCGACCTGCGCCAGACGCTTGAGGAACTCGAACAGGACTGGCTCAGTCAGCAGGAAGCGCTGGAAGCCCTGACGTCGCCAGACTGAGCTTGGCCTGACGCGGCAGCTTTTTGATCGCCGCCTCGTGACGCTGGGCGGTGGAACGGTCATCGCAGGCAAACGCCGCCACCACCTCGACCGGTCGCCGCGCCCGCGTGTAGCTCGCGCCCCCCACCAGTTCACCGTTGTGCTGCCGCAAACGCCGCTGCAGATCCCGCGTCACACCGGTGTACAGCGTGTCGTCGGCGCAGCGCAGCAGGTATACCTGCCAGGGTGGCTCGTGTTCGTCACTGCCCTCCGTCACCGGCAATCAGCCCCGGCGCCAGCGGTGATACCGCTCCAACCAGCGCAGCACCTTCTCGGGTTTGCGCGCCTTGCGCCACTCACTGGCCAGAAAACGGTTCGCCTCACTCATGGTGGGGTAGATGTGGATCGTGCCGAGAATCTTGTTCAGGCCCAGGCCGTGCTTCATGGCCAGCACAAACTCCGTGAGCAGATCTCCCGCGCGGGCGCTGACAATCGT
>JAUIMF010000076.1 GCA_030433415.1 Gammaproteobacteria bacterium
CATCGATTCAACCTATTGTTATTTAATGGTTTTTAGTCGCCAGGCACCGGTGGGTGTAAAGAATTTTGACAGGTGGGCAGCGCCTTTCAAGCAACAACAAAAAAAGGGACACCCACATTTGTTGGTGGAGGCGGCGGGAGTTGCGTCTTCGCCGGGCCTGCGGCCCGTCTCGACAGACCTCGCTGCGCTCGGCCACCCGCGCCCTCCGGGCGCGACTTCAACCTTCTGCCCGTTCCCCCAAATATAAAAAGGGCCACCCTTGCGGGCGACCCTTTTTATATTTGGTGGAGGCGGCGGGAGTTGAACCCGCGTCCGCCAGCACTCTGCCATTGGCTCTACATGCTTAGCTTCCGTTAATTAATTTAACCGGCGACAGCCCAACGGTCAGGACGCCACCAGCGAGCCCCGTCAATGTTTAGCAGCGTGGTCCGAGACAAGCCTTGCTGCGATCCAGTTCTATATGACAGTCAGTAGCGCGGGGCTGGAACCTTGCTAAAGACCGCTAGGGCCGAAGCCACTAGATGAGGAATTGGATGACTGCTTACGCAGCCAGCGCTACCTCGTAGTTGTCGTCGTTGGCAACTATAAGTTAACAGCTTTGGATTTACGTGATTGGCTGTCCTCACGGCATGCACCGCAGGTTTCGTTACCGTCGTCGAATCCATAACGCCCCCAAGGTGAACTGCGGATGATACCACAGGGCCGTATCCGTCCTGGGTCGGCCGTATTTGACTGACCGCTCATCCACGGCTAGATATGGGGTTCACATAACAACAATGCAAGCGGGGGATGTATGGAAGCGTTTGAACCGAATCTGTTGGCGGTGGTGATTGCGGCGCTCGTCGGTTTTGTCGTTGGCGGTCTGTGGTATTCACCGATGCTGCTCGGCAACGCGTGGATGAAGGCAGCGGGCGTGACCGAAGAGCAAATCAACGCAGGTAACAAAGCCAAGATCTTCGGCATCAGCCTTATTGCACTGCTGATCATGAGCTATTGTCTGGAGATGTTTATCGGCCCCAGCACCGCCTCGGCGGCCAACGCCTGGGGCATGGGTGCGTTCTATGGCTTTTTGACAGGCTTTGGCTGGATTTTTTTCGCCTTTGTGGTGGTGGGGCTTTTTGAGCTGCGTTCCTGGGCCTACATGCTGATCAACGGCGGATACTGGGTGGTCACCATGACGCTGATGGGTGCGATTCTCGGCGGCTGGAACTGAGGGCCTGATCCACCGCGTCAGGACCGCCGCGCAAGGGGATCAGAAGCTGCCGTGCTTCTCAAGGTAGGCTAGTTCTTCGGCGCTACTGTCACGCCCAAGGGCTGCGTTGCGTCCGGGGTAGCGGCCAAAGCGCCGGATGACGTCGCGATGGGCAATTTCGTAACGCAGCGCTTCGGCGTTGCCCAGGGTTTCAAACAGGCGCTGGGCTTCACGGTGGACCACGTCGGACTCCGAGTGCATGTAGGGCATGTAGCTGAAGTAGCGCTCATCATCGCTCATGCGCTGGTCATCGCCGCTGGCGACAGCTTCCTGTGCAAGGGTCAGCGCCATTGGGTCCTGGGCGAAGGCTCGTGCGGAGTGGCGAAACACGTTGCGTGACAGCTGATCCAGCACGATGATCTCGGCGCAGCGGCCTCGGGGCGTGGTGCGCCAAGGCCAACATTCGCCGCGGGCAGCGGCTTCGATGGTTGGCAGATAGCGATCGCGACAGTGTGCATCGAAACTATCGGACTGTTTGAACCAATGCTTGGGACCCGCCTCGTCGAACCAGAAAGCCAGGATGTCGTCAGCATGTACCATGGTGGCAGTCTAGCGGGTCCCGAGGGCATCGCACACGGCGGTCGGTGCTCGTGAGCGCCAAAATCTAACCAACAAAAGCTCGCTCAATCACGTAATCGCCCTGGGTCCCCTGATTGGGCGAAATCTCAAAGCCGAATTCATCGAGCTTTGCCGAGATGTCATCAAGCATTGCGATGCTGCCGCAGATCATGCCCCGATCCTGGGCGGGATCCAGCACGGGCAGGCCCAGGTCCGACTGTATTGTGCCGTTCTTCAGGTGTTCGGTAATCCGGCCCGTGTGGCGATAGGGCTCGCGTGTCACCGTGGGGTAGTACAGAAACTTCTCGCGGATTTCTTCGCCCAGGTACTCATCCTGATAGATGCCCTGGCTAAGGTAGTCCTGGTAGGCCAGGTCCGAGATGTGTCGCACGCCATGGACCAGTACCACTTTGTCGAACTTGGCGTAGGCGTCGGGGTCGCGAATGATTGCCATGAAGGGGGCAAGGCCGGTACCCGTGGCAAACAGATACAGGTTCCTGCCCGGGCGCAGGTCGGTGAGTACCAGGGACCCCACCGGCTTTTTACCCAGCAGCACCTCGTCGCCGACGCGAATCTTCTGCAGGCGCGAAGTGAGGGGGCCATCGGGTACCTTGATGCTCAAAAACTCGAGTTGGTCTTCGTAGTTGGCGCTGGCGATGCTGTAGGCGCGCAGCAGGGGCTTGCCCTCGACTTCAAGGCCGATCATGGTGAAGTGGCCGTTCTCAAAGCGGAACTCCGGTGAACGCTCAGTCTTGAAGCTGAACAGGCGGTCATTCCAGTGAGTGACTTCGGTGACCTTGGCGGGCGCGACGGCAGCCATTGCAAATCCTTCTCATTCGTATAAAGCGACAGGGAGACAGATTCTGATGGGCTGCGCGAGTCGATGCAAGCAGATCGGCGAATTGCTAAAGAATTGTTTTTACTAAGGTTATTACCTGCGACGCATCATGTGCCGCAGGCCGCGTGAAGTGGTTGCCCCTGAGCGTGACCGGTGCGGTCGGGGATGCCGTAGAAAATCCCGCTAAAACACCTTGCCGGGGTTGAGAGTATTGCCCGGGTCCATCGCCGCTTTAAGGCGCCGCATAAGGGCCAGTTCCTCGCTGTTGCGGGACAGATGCAGATAGGGTTTTTTCTCCAGTCCAATACCGTGTTCCGCCGAGACTGCGCCGCCGATGGGTTGCAACGGGTTGTACACGGCGTTTTCGATGGTTTGACGGTGGGCCGTGGCGTCGCCCTGAGCGGTCTGCACCAGCACATGCAGGTTGCCGTCACCCAGATGCCCGAACACCCACAGGTAGCAGTCGGGGAACTGCCTGTTCAGGTCGTCCCGTACCGTCGCGACGTAGGCTTCCATCGCGCTGATCGGCAGCGAGACATCAAAAACCACCGGCACGCCGTGGCGGAAGGTCTGCTCCACGTCGTCGCGAATCGCCCACATTGCATTGCACTCCGACGTAGACAGAGCCACGGCAGCATCGTCGATCAAGCCGGCCTCAAAGGCGCTCTCAAGTGCTGCCTGAAAACGCGGGCCATCGATGTCGGCATTGGCTCCCTGGGCTTCGATGAGAGCGTAGTAGGGTGCATCCTGACCCAGGGGCGGGCGGTTGTTGGCCGGCAGTGTGGTCACCAGTCGATAAAAGTCACGCCATAAGACTTCAAAGGCCGATAGGCTGCCGCTGAGGGACTGGTCCATGTGCTTGAGCAGCCCCGTGACCTGCTCAAAGCGCTCCATGGCCACCAGCGCCATGCTGGTGCTCGCCGGGGCTTCACGTAGTCGCAGCACCAGGCGTGTGATCACTCCGAGCGTGCCCTCGGAACCGATAAACAGGTGTTTCAGGTCGTAGCCGCTGTTGTTTTTGATCAGCGTATTCATGGACGACATGATGGTGCCGTCGGCCAGCACCACCTCCAGGCCAAGCACCATGTCGCGCATCATGCCGTAGCGCAGCACGCGATTGCCGCCGGCGTTGGTCGAGGCATTGCCGCCGAGGGTAGCGGTACCGCGGGCGCCGAGGTCGAGGGGGAAGGCCAGGTGATGATCCTCCAGGGCCTCCTGCAGACTTTGCAGCGTGACACCAGCCTGGACCGTAGCGGTGCGTTGCACGGGGTCGATGTGCTCGATGCTGCGCATTCGTTCGAGGGACAGTACGATCTGATCCTCCCGGGATTCTGCACCATGTACCAGGCCCGTGAGGCCACCGTGGGTCACCACGCTCACGCCCGCGGCACTGCACAGGCGCAGTACCTGAGCCACCTCATCGGTACTGCGCGGACGCGCCAGCGCCATGGCCTGGATCGGTGAGGGGTCCCAGACGCCTGCGGCCCGCTCTGCCGCCTCTTCGCGACTGAGCAGACCGCCGTCGCCCAGGGCTGCAGCGAGGGCTTTGATCAGTTCCTTATCCATGGACATTCCTTATTGTTGTATGCCGCATTTGACGTCGGGGCCGCCGATCGTCGCTGGACAGGCCCGAAGCGGATTCCTAGACTGCTGCGCAGGTTCGCTAAGGAATGATAACAATGGAATACGACCTGAAAATCGTCAACGGGCTGGTGTATGACGGCGAAGGTGGCGAAGCGCGTGAAGCTGATGTGGCCGTGCGCAACGGTGTGATTGTCGCCGTCGGTGACTGCGCGGGCGACGCTCGCGAGACTATCGATGCATCCGGACATATCGTCACCCCGGGCTTTATCGATCTGCATACCCACTACGACGGCCAGGTGTCCTGGGATGCGGGCATGCAGCCGAGCGTCAATCACGGCGTGAGCACCGTCGTTATGGGCAGCTGTGGCGTGGGCTTCGCTCCCGTGCGACCGGCGGACCGCGAAAAACTCATCCGCCTGATGGAGGGCGTTGAAGATATTCCCGGCATCGCCCTGTCCGAGGGCATCACCTGGGATTGGGAAACGCTGCCCGAGTACATGGATGCGCTGGATGCAAAGCCCCACAGCATCGACTTCGCCGTGCAGGTCACCCATGACCCACTGCGGGTTTACGTGATGGGAGACCGGGCCGTGTGCAACGAACAGGCGACCGAAACCGACATTGCCGCCATGCGCAAACTCACGCGCGAGGCCCTGGAGGCCGGCGCTATCGGCTTCTCGACCGGCCGCTCCGACATTCACCGCAGCGCGGACGGGGAGTGGACGCCGTCCTCTGAAGCCACCGCAGAGGAACTCTCAGGCATCGCCAACGCTTTTGAGGGTCTGTCCCATGGCGTGTTACAGGCGGTAAATGACTTTGACCTCGAGCGCGAGGGTGACGCCTTCGACAAAGAGTTCGATATTCTCGAGGCCATGGCCGCCGGTGGCGACGGGCGTCCGTTTTCCCTGTCGCTCATGCAACGCGACTTTGCGCCGGATCAGTGGCGACGCATCATTGAGCGCGCCGAAAAAGCCGACGCCAAAGGCATCACCATGCGCCTGCAAACCGCGCCCCGAGGCATTGGAGTGATCACGGGTCTGCAATGCACCTTTCATCCATTCATCGGTTTTCCAAGCTACAAGGCGATCTGCGATCTGCCGCTGGCAGAGCGCGTGGCGCGCATGCAGGACCCTGAGTTCAAAAAGCAGCTCCTGTCTGAGGAATCCGAGAAGCTCGCCGGGGATGGCACACCTGTGCCGCCCATCGTAGATGCGCTCATGGCCGCCATCGACTACGTCGCCAGTAAAACCTTTCTGCTGGGCGACATCCCCGAGTATGAGCAAACCGCAGAAACGTCGGTACTACACATGGCTCAAGAACGGGGAGTCTCGTCGCTGGAGCAGATCTACGACCTGCTGCTGGAGGATGGTGGGCGAGCCTTGCTGTACTTCCCGATCTACAACTACACCGAGATGAACTTCGACAATGTGTACACCATGATGACGCACCCCCAGGCAATCATGGGGTTGTCAGACGGTGGTGCTCACGTGGGCACGATCTGCGATTCGAGTTTTCCCACCTACCTGCTCAGTTACTGGACTCGCGACCGCCAGCGCGGTGGCAAGCTTGCGCTGGCCGAAGCGGTGCGGCGTCTGACGTCGGATATCGCCGATTACTGCGGCATGGCGGATCGCGGCCGCATTCGAGTGGGACTCAAGGCCAACATCAATGTGATCAACTACGACGGGTTGCGACTCTTCGCGCCGCGCATGGTGCAGGACCTGCCGGCCGGTGGGCAACGCCTGCTGCAGGCGGCTCGCGGCTATCGGGCCGTGATCGTGAATGGCGAGGTGGTGCTGGCCAATGATGAGCTCACGGGAGCAAATCCCGGGCGCCTGTATCGCAGTGGACAGCAGGCCCTCGAGTCGGCGGCCTGATATTGGCCGCGATCGCCGGGTTTTTTGCCAGCCTTGATATCAGTGCCGGCGAATTGCTGGCGATCTGGTCGGCGCTGGCCTTTGCGTCGCTGATTCGCGCATTCACGGGTTTTGGTTTCGCACTGGCAGCGGTGCCAGCGCTGTCGCTTTTCGTCGCACCCACCGAGGCGGTGGTGCTGACGGCGATGCTTACGCTCACCGTGACCTTGCTGACGGTGCGCACGTTCTGGTCCGATGCACCCAAAGCGGACCTGCGTACGATCCTGCTGTTTTCGGTACCCGGTACCGCCGTCGGTGCCTGGCTGCTCGGCGGCCTCTCGCCGGCGCAGTTCCAACTCTGGATCGGTGGGGGCGTGCTGGCGGCCAGCCTGGCGCTCAGTGTTTATCGACCGAGCGGCGCTACACTCTGGCCCGGCGTGCGGGAACTGGTGGGCATTCTGTCGGGTTTGATGAACGGGGCTTTTGCCATACCCGGGCCACCGGTTGTGATCTATGCGATGGCAACGCAGCCCGATCCGCTGCGCGCTCGTGCCATGCTGATCACGTTCTTCATGGCCTCTGCGCTCGCCGCGTTCTCCGTTTTTGCCGTCGCCGGCTACGTGGGAGGACGCAGTCTGGGCCTGTTCGTGTTGTCGCTGCCGGTGATTCTTCTGGCCGACAAGCTGGGGTTCTGGCTGTTTCGCCGCCATGGCAACGCGCTGTATCGGCGCGTTGCCCTTGTAGTGCTTTACGGTATAGGCCTGAGCACGCTGTACAAGGGTATCAGCGGTTATGGTCTCGCATGACCCTTTGCTTCTGACGATTCCAGTCGCGCTCGCGCTCGGTTTCACGCTTGTCGTGGGTCTGCTTGCCCTGAGCCAGGGCAATCGACGCTTTCACCAGATGGCCCTTCCAGTACAGTCGTGTGCAGACGCAGGTCTGACCCTTGGCACTGGTGGCGGCGAGGATTTTCGCCAGTTCTTTCTTGTTCAGTAGCAGTTTGCGCGTACGCGTGGGGTCGGTGACGAAGTGAGTCGAAGCGGTCTCCAGCGGCGTGATCTGGGCGCCGAGCAGCCAGGCTTCGCCATCCTTCATCAACACGTAGGAATCCGTCAGCTGAGCCTTGCCCGCGCGCAGGGCCTTGACCTCCCAGCCCGCCAGGGCCACCCCGGCCTCAAAGGTCTCGAGAAGCTGAAAGTCAAAGCGCGCGCGCTTGTTCTGGACGATGGTGTTGTCGGGCGTCTTGCCCTTCTTTTTGCTCATGGGCGCTATTGTACCCGCTGAAGCCTGGTGAACTCCCGGGCTTTTCTCAGATGCAATCCTGGGGCAAGCTGAGCATCCCCCAGCGGATGAGTTCCCATGCAAGCCACACCCCCCGCCGAGCACTGGCAATCGCGCACGACCTTTGTCATGGCCCTGGCGCTGGCAGTGCTGGGTCTGGGCAATGTCTGGCGCTTTGCCACGCTGATGGGCGACAACGGCGGTGGTCCCTTCTTTCTCAGCTATCTGCTTTGCCTGGTGTTGGTGGGCGTACCCCTACTGATCGCCGAGGTGCTGCTGGGCAGCCACGGGCGCGGATCACCTTTTCTCACCATGACCTGGGCCACGTCGACGGCAGGACGTAGCCGTCTGTGGGGCATTGTTGCTCTGTTCGCGTGCTTCGGCGGTTTTCTTCTGCTCGTGCTGGCCATTGTGCTTGGCGGGTGGCTGCTCGCTTACGCCTACCATCTGCAGCTTGGCGAGTTTTCGGCGATCACGCTTGAAGATACAGCGAGTTTTTTTGCCGGCCGGCTGTCATCGTCGGGTGAGTTTCTGGGCTGGCAACTGGTGGCGGGGCTTGTACCCGCGCTTGTCGTGGCGGCCGGCGTAAGGCGGGGTATTGGATTGCTGGCCTGGTTGGCGGTCCCCCTGCTGCTGGTGCTGTTCGCCGTGCTGATGGATTACGCGCTGGATTATGGCGATCTCGCCGCGGCGGGGGAGCGCCTCTTTGCCTGGCAGACACTGGATTTTCACAGCGGGTCGTTCATGGCCGCGTTGGTCCACGCCACCTTCACCCTGTCGATCGGCGTCGGGGCAGCGATGACCTACGGTGCCTACGCGCCGCCGAAGTTGCCTATCGCGCGCTCCGTGCTGGCTGTGACGATCTTTGACGTGAGCATGGCCGTGGCCGCGGCGGTAGTGCTGTTTCCACTGTTGCCCGTGAGCAATCTGCTGCCCAGCGATGGTTTTGCACTGTTGTTCATCGCCGCGCCATTCAGCTATGGCAATCTGCCGTTTGGCGATTTCTACGGCGCGTTGTTCTTCGTCACGCTGTTTATCGCGCTGCTGGGCTCTGCCGTGGCGTTGATGGAGCCGGTCGTGGCAGTGCTCGTGCAGCAGTTTCGCCTGCGCCGGTTGTGGGCGGCGGCGATGGTGGCGGGGGCCGCAACCGCCGTGTCGTTACTTGTGACCTATCGCCTGGGTGATTCCGGCGACGGTGGCCTGCTACGTAGCATCAACGATGCGAGCACAGGCTGGTTCATTCCCATGACCGTGCTGCTACTGGCGATATTTGTGGGTTGGCGCATCCCTCGCTCGCTACTGCGGCGTGAGCTGGAGCGGGAGCCCGACATCCTCTTCGAGCTGTGGTACTTTCTGCTGCGTTTTGTCGCCGCACCTGTTGCCGCGTTCGCGTGGATATGGCTGCAGGTGTTGCCCCAGCTTTAAAGCGAGAGCCATGACCTCCATTCACCGCAGCGCGCTGCTGCCGTTCAGTGACGAGCAGCTGTTTCTTCTGGTCAACGATGTCGCGTCCTACCCCCAGTTTATGGAGGGCTGTGTCGGTGCGCAGGTGATCCATACCGATGCCACGCATATGGAAGCTCGCCTGGAACTGTCGCGGGGCGGCATTTCGCAAAGTTTCACTACCCTGAATGAACTCACGCCCTTCGAACGTATTCGCCTGAACCTCAAGGACGGACCCTTCGAAACCTTCGCAGGAGCCTGGCACTTCAAGGCTCTGGCTGCCGAAGCCTGCAAAGTGTCTCTGGACCTGGAGTTTTCGTTGCGCAGTGGCCTGCTGAGCGCCGCCGCGGCGGGACTGTTGGAACGGGTAACAGGTAATCTTGTGGATGCGGTGGTGCGGCGGGCCCAGGAGGTTTACACCGGATGACAGTGCAAATACAGGTTGAAGTGGCCTACGCATTGCCCGAGCGGCAGGTGCTGTTGCAGGTGACGGTGCCCGAAGGCAGTACGGCACTGGAAGCGGCTCGCTTATCCGGAGTTGAGGCGCAGTTTGAGGGCTTAAGTCTTGACGAGGGCTCCCGCATGGGCATCTTTGGCCATGTGGTGTCGGCGAGCCAGGTGCTGAAGGAGGGCGACCGGGTCGAAATCTACCGACCCCTCAAGGCGGACCCCAAAGAGGTACGCAAGGCCCGCGCTGCTCGCGCGAAGGAACGTCGGGAAGCAACCCGGACCGAAGACGCCGCTCAGGAGGACTGATCGTCGGTAGCGGCGTCCTGCTCAGCTGCTTCATCCGAGGTACTGTCAGAGGAACCGCCAGAGGAACTGTCTGATGTGCCCGCACCCTCTGTGGCCCATTCCGGAAGATAATCACCGGTGATCCTGGTCAGTACATCGTCTTCGAAATAGATGCTCACCTGAGCCTCGCGGATGATGGTCTGGCCGTTGCGAATCACATAGGGGTAATCCCAGCGATTGGGATTGAACGTGTCCTCCACCAGCGGTGAACCCATGATGAAGCGCACCTGGCGACGACTCATGCCGAGCTGGAGCTGCTCGATCATGTCCTGCTCCACGAGGTTGCCCTGCTCGATATCGATTTTGTAGACACCGGGAAACCCGACGAACCCACAGGCGCTGAGCCCCGCGGTCAGCCCGGTAAACGCTACGGCGAACAAGACGTTGGTGGTGGTACGTTTCAACGGCCAACTTCCACTGAATGACGAGGGGTGGCATGATACCCGTGAGTTACCGCCCAGAGAAGTCCATCGCCCATGCCCCATAGTAACCATCATCTGCGAAATGCCGGCCTCAAGGTCACCCTGCCGCGGGTGAAGATTTTGCAGATACTGCAGGACTCCGACGAAGAGAGCAGGCATCTGAGCGCAGAGGATGTGTATCAGGCATTGCGCGACGCCGGTGAAGATGTGGGTCTAGCGACGGTGTATCGGGTATTGACCCAGTTCGAGAGCGCTGGCCTGGTAACGCGACACAATTTTGAAGCCGGCCATTCCGTATTTGAGCTTGACCATGGTGAGCATCACGATCACATGGTTTGTCTGGATTCAGGGCAGGTCCTTGAGTTTCACGATGACGTGATCGAAGAGCGCCAGAAAAAGATCGCCGAGGAACGCGGCTTTGAACTGGTGGATCACTCCCTCGTGCTCTACGTACGCAAAGCCGAGAAATAAAAGGCCGAGAAATAAATCGCGCTGCGTCTTCAGGCTCCGACCCAGAGTTGGCCGGAGCTGCCCGGAGCTGTCCGGAGCTGGCTAGGACGCCATACCCCCATCAAGCAGCATTTCACGAGCGTGGGCGAGGGTATTGTCGGTGAGCTTCAGGCCGCCGAGCATGCGCGCCACTTCTTCTACCCGGTTTTCTTCATCCAGCACCTCCAGCCGCGATGACACGGTCTTGCCGTTGCCGCTTTTGGCTACGCGTAGGTGCTGTTGGCCCTGAGAGGCCACCTGGGGCAGGTGCGTCACACAGAGTACCTGGGTATTGGTCGCCATATCGGCCAGCAGGCGGCCCACGACTTCAGCTACAGCGCCGCCGATGCCCACATCCACTTCGTCAAAAATCATGCAGGGCACGGTGGCCTTGCCGGCGGTAGCTACCTGTATGGCCAGGCTGATGCGCGACAACTCGCCGCCCGAGGCGATGCGGCCCAGGGGTTGGGGATCGGCCGCCGGGTTGGTGCTGATCAGCATCTCGGGATCTTCTGCACCGCGCACATGAGGCTGAGAGGATTCCCGGGGAACAAGGGCAACGCGAAAACGGCAGTTGCTCATCGACAGGCGCTTGAGCAGGGCCGCCACGGCTTTTTCGAGCCGTGTCGCGGTTTTGCTGCGCCCCTTGCTTAGGGTGGCGGCAGCGCGCTGATATTGCTGATTCAGTGCTTCGAGTTGGGTGTCCAGTTCCGCCAGCCGTTCGTCACTGCTGTCGAGTTGGCTCAGTTCGTCCTGCAATTCCTTGTGCAGGTCTCCGAGGGCATCGGGGTCCACGCGGTGCTTGCGCGCCAGGGCATACACGGTATCCAGGCGTTCCTGGACCTCATCGAGGCGTTCGGGATTGCTCTCGCAGTTGGCAAAATGCTGCTGCAGTTCGCCCCTGGCTTCATCGAGCTGAATTGCCGCGCTCTGGAGCATTTCGCGAACTCCGTCGAGGGTTTTTCCCCGATGCAGCTCCGGATCCAGCTCCTTCAGGGCGGCGCGAACGCTCGAGGCATTCTCTTCACACAGCTCCAGGGCCCGACCCGCCTGGGCCTGCATGGTTTCGGCATTGGCCAGACTGCGTTGTTCATCCTCCAGGCCGGGCAGTTCCGCTGCACCCAGGCTCAGCTCATCAAGTTCACGCACCTGATAGCGCAGTAGCTGCTCGCGGTCCGTACGCTCCTGCTGCGCGTTGCGAAGATCGGTCAGGGTCTGGTGCAGCGTCTGCCACTGGCGAGCCAGGTCGGCGACCTTTGCCACGGCATCCTGGTGACCGCCGTAGCTGTCGAGCAACTGGCGCTGATGGGCGCGGCGCAGCAGTGCCTGGTGGGCGTGCTGTCCGTGAATGTCCACCAGCAGCGCGCCGAGCGCCGCCAGGTCCTGTAGCGTGACCGGACGACCGTTGATGTAGGCCCGGGAGCGTCCCTCGCGGGTCAGCACCCGACGCAGCAGGCATTCCCCGTCGTTGGCGTGATTCAGATCGTGGTCGCCCAACCACGTTTGCGCGGCCTTCAACGCACTGATGTCGAAGGTGGCCGTGATGTCGGCGCGGTCCTGTCCCGGTCGAATCGCACTGGCGTCGGCGCGGTCGCCCAGACACAGGCCCAGAGCGTCGATCATGATGGATTTGCCGGCACCGGTCTCACCGGTGATCACGGTGAGACCGCCGCTGAACTCCGCTTCAAGCGTTTCGACAACGGTGAACTGATTGATAGTGAGCTGGGTGAGCATGGCGACCCCGCAGACAGAAGCGGGATTTATAACCCAAAGCATGCGGGGCATAAACAGCAGTGTTGATCCTGCTCGCCGGGGGTAACTTTGCGTGCCCTTCGGTCTGTGCTAAAACCGCCCCATGGTGAGCCTTCGGTAACAGTGTGAACGACGATCTTTCCAGCCGCGCCGGCAAGCTGCTCCAGACCCTGGTGGCTCTGCATATTCGCGACGGCCTGCCCGTGGGGTCCCAGACCCTTCGTCAGGAGTCGGGCCTGCCGGTGAGCGCCGCCACGGTGCGCAGTGCGATGTCGGATCTGGAGGAGCGCGGGTTTCTTCATTCCCCGCACACCTCGGCGGGGCGCGTACCCACGGCCCAGGGTTACCGATTTTTTGTCGACAGCCTGTTACAGGTCAAAGAGGACCTCGACCAGCGGGCAATGGAGGTGCTGCGCAGTGAACTGCACCCCGATCGCAATGCCACGGAACTCGTGCAGACGGCATCGACGCTGTTGTCTACCATCACGTCCCAGGCGGGCCTGGTCACCGTACCCCGTCCGGCGCGCCAGCCGTTGCGCCAGGTGGAGTTTCTGCCCTTGTCGGGTGACCGCGTGCTGGTGATTCTGGTCATTAATCAGCGCGAAGTGCAGAACCGCATCATTCATACCCGCCGGGTGTTTTCTGAAGAAGAGCTGCGCGACGCGGCGGCGCTGGTCAACGCGCGCTTTGCCGGGCGTGAACTGGCCGACGTGCAGAGCACACTGGCGCAGGAGCTGGCCGCAGCCCGCAGCCAGTTGGACGACTACCTGTCTGCCACCCTCGACATGGCTCAACAGGCCCTGTCAGACGAGCCTGGTACCCGGGACTACCTGATTGTGGGCGAGTCGCGGCTGCTTGAAGGTGCGAGCCCGCAGGAACTGGAGCGCCTGCGGGAACTGTTCGCCGCCTTCGAGCGCAAACAGGACATGCTGCACCTGCTGGAACAGTGTTCTGCGGCCGATGGCGTCAAGATATTCATCGGCGAAGAAGCGGGTGCCGAGGAGTTTGGCGACTACTCGGTGATCACCGCCCCGTACAGCGACGGTGCCCGTACCCTGGGTGTGGTGGGGGTCATCGGCCCCACCCGCATGGCCTACGACCGGGTCATCCCCATTGTCGATGTCACCTCGCGCATGCTCAGCGCCGCGCTATCGGTCTGATCGTCGGCGATTCTGCGCCTTTTGGGCGCTTTCGACCTGCCAAGCCTTGAAATCTTCCGTGCCGCCCCCATGTGGGACGCTGCGGCGGCGATTTACTGCACGCGCTACTGACATACCCAAACAGACCATTGAATACACAGCGCCAGGAGACCCCTGTGGCAGATGACAAACACAATCAGGAGCCGGTGACCGAGCAGAGCGGTGCCGACGTCACCGAAGACCCGGGCATGAGCCCTGACGGGGCGGAAGAGAGTATCGAAGTCTCTGTAGAGACCGGTGACACCAGTGATGATCTGGCTGCGCTGCAGGCAGAGTTGGAGCAGGCCCGGGACCAGGCCCTGCGCGCCCAGGCCGAGGCTCAGAACGTCAAACGGCGCGCCGAACAGGATGTAGAAAAAGCCCGCAAATACGCCCTTGAGCGCTTTTGCGGTGAGCTGTTGCCCGTGGTGGACAACCTCGAGCGGGCCCTGGAATCCACCGCAGGTGACGACGACGCGCTCAAGCCCATCGCCGAGGGAGTGGATCTGACCCTCAAGTCCTTGCTTGAAGCGCTGCGCAAGTTTCAGATTGAAGCCGTGGACCCGGTGGGTGAACCCTTCGATCCCCAGCTTCACCAGGCCATGAGTATGGTCGAGAACCCCGATGCCGAGCCCAATACGGTGATGGCGGTGATGCAGAAGGGCTACACCCTGCATGGCCGTCTGGTGCGCCCTGCCATGGTGCTTGTCAGCAAGGCGCCCGCAGGAGAGGCATGAATTTCGGTGGTGCACCGCGGCAGTCGCTCAAAGCGCCAGATAGACCCTTGAAAAACGCGGTAACCCACCCCAAATAAGACACGAATACAGCAATAGCGGCCGGTGACAACAACTTTCCGGCCCAGCCAGGAGAAAACACATGGGCAAGATTATTGGTATTGACCTTGGAACGACGAATTCCTGCGTCTCTGTCCTCGATGGAGGCAAGCCGCGGGTTATCGAGAATGCCGAAGGTGATCGCACAACCCCGTCAATCGTGGGTTACACCGACGACGGTGAAATTCTGGTCGGCCAGAGCGCGAAGCGCCAGGCTGTGACCAACCCCCAGAACACGCTGTTCGCCGTGAAGCGCCTTATCGGCCGCAAGTTCAAGGACGACGTGGTTCAGAAAGACATTTCCATGGTCCCCTACAAGATCGTGGCCGCCGACAATGGCGACGCGTGGGTAGAGGCCAAGGGCGAGAAAATGGCGCCTCCCCAGGTGTCTGCAGAAGTTCTGCGCAAGATGAAAAAGACCGCCGAGGAATTCCTGGGCGAGCCCGTGACCGAGGCCGTGATCACGGTTCCGGCCTACTTCAACGATTCCCAGCGTCAGGCGACCAAGGACGCTGGCAAGATTGCCGGTCTTGAAGTCAAGCGCATCATCAACGAGCCCACCGCAGCGGCGCTGGCCTATGGCATGGACAAGGCCAAGGGTGACCACACGATCGCGGTCTACGACCTCGGTGGCGGTACCTTCGACATCTCGATCATCGAGATTGCTGAAGTCGACGGCGAGCATCAGTTCGAGGTGCTGTCCACGAACGGTGATACGTTCCTGGGTGGTGAGGACTTTGACCTGCGCCTGATCGAATATCTGGCGGACGAGTTCAAGAAAGAAAGCGGCATTGATCTGCACAACGATCCCCTGGCCCTGCAGCGTCTGAAAGAGGCGGCAGAAAAGGCCAAGATCGAGCTGTCCAGCTCACAGCAGACCGAAGTAAACCTGCCGTACATCACGGCCGACGCCACCGGTCCCAAGCACCTGGTGGTCAAGCTCAGCCGCTCCAAGCTCGAATCGCTGGTCGAAGACCTGGTGAAGCGCTCGCTGGAGCCCGTGAAGATCGCCCTGAAGGACGCGGATCTGTCGCCCAGCGAGATCGACGATGTGATTCTGGTCGGTGGCCAGACGCGCATGCCGCTGGTACAGCAGGCGGTAGCGGATTACTTCGGTAAGGAGCCGCGCAAGGACGTGAACCCCGATGAGGCGGTCGCGATGGGTGCGTCGATTCAGGGTGCGGTGCTGGCTGGTGACGTGAAAGACGTGCTGCTGCTGGACGTAACGCCCCTGACCCTGGGTATCGAAACCATGGGTGGTGTGGCAACGCCGCTGATCGAGAAGAACACGACGATTCCCACGAAGAAGTCGCAGATTTTCTCGACGGCTGACGACAACCAGACCGCGGTGACGATTCACGTGGTGCAGGGTGAGCGCAAGCAGGCGGCGGGTAACAAGTCCCTGGGACGCTTTGACTTGGCGGATATTCCGCCGGCACCCCGCGGTATGCCGCAGATCGAAGTGACCTTTGACCTGGATGCCAACGGTATCCTGAACGTGTCCGCCAAAGATAAGGCCACGGGCAAGGAGCAGTCGATTCGCATCACCGCCTCGGGTGGTCTGTCGGATGAAGAAATCGACAAGATGGTGGCCGACGCTGAGGTGAATGCTGAGGCG
>JAUIMF010000077.1 GCA_030433415.1 Gammaproteobacteria bacterium
GGCGCATGCCGCTGCAGATATTTGAACGGCGCTATCTGGACCTGGTGAAGACCTCCATGCGCCAGGGTGAGGGCTTCGGCATCATTCGCATTGAACGCGGTGCCGAGGTGGCGCCTACATCGCCGCCGGAGCTGGCGCCCATGGGCACCGTGGCCACCATCGTGGACTGGGATCAGCTCGACAACGGCCTGCTGGGCATCACAGTCGCGGGCGGCGAGCGTTTTCGTCCTATTGAAACCTGGCGCGAGAACGACGGTCTGGTGCGGGCCACGGTGGAGCTGCTGCCAGCCCTGGAACCGGCTCCGATGATCGACGCCTGGGAGCCGATGGAGCGAGTATTGCGTGGCCTGGAAGCCCATCCCCACGTACAGCGTCTGGGATTGAGCCTGGACTTTGACGATGCCTGGCAGGTGGGTTTTACCCTGGTGCAGCTGCTGCCGCTTGAAGAACCGCTGAAAGCCGAACTGCTGTGCCTGGACAGTGCCGATGAGCTGATGCGTGAGCTGGACCTGATTCTCAACGCCCTGTCCGGGGAGTAGCGGGTGACGTGAGTTGGCGCCGTCGTAGTACCTGACCCCGCGGCGCTGCCGGGTCCGATCCGGGCAGCGTTACCTCAATCGTCTTCGTCTTCCACCATCGACAGCCGAGGTTCCCAGCCTCCCAACGCCTGCCAGCGGTTGACGATCGCGCAAAAGAGCTCCGCGGTGCGTTCCGCATCATAGGCGGCGGAGTGCGCTTCATCATTGCTGAAGGGAATGCCCGCTTCCTGGCAGCCCTTGGCGAGCACCGTCTGGCCATAGGCCAGGCCCGCCAGCGTCGCTGTGTCAAAGTGCGAGAATGGGTGGAACGGATTGCGCTTGATCTCGCAGCGCTCGACCGCGGCGTTGACAAAACCCGCGTCGAAGTGGGCATTGTGGCCAACGAGGATTGCCCGGTTGCAGCCCTGGTCCTTGATTTCTTTGCGCACGATGCGAAACAGCTCGGCAAAAACGTCTTTCTCGGATTCCGCTTCGCGAAAGGGGTGGTAGGGGTCGATGCCGGTAAAGTCCAGCGCGGACTGTTCGATGTTCGCGCCCTCGAAGGGCTTCACGTTAAAGCTGTGGGTCTCGTGGACCGCGAGCGTACCGCGCTCGTCCATGCGTACCAGGGTGGCGGCGATTTCGAGGATCGCATCGGTGGGCGCAGAGAAGCCACCGGTCTCGATGTCGACAATCACGGGCAGAAAGCCGCGAAAGCGTTCGCGTATGGCCATGGGCTCAGGCGGTGTCCACAACCTGCCAGCGCAGGCTCTCGCCTGCGCGCAGGGGCACCAGATGACCTTCGCCTAGGGGCAGCGTGGGCGGGGCGTCCCAGGCCACACGGCGCAGCGTGATCTGCTCGTCGCTGCGTGGCAGGGCATAGAAATCCGGACCCCGGTGCGATGCGAAGGCCTCGAGGCGATCCAGGGCCTGCATCTCTTCAAAGACCTCAGCGTACAGTTCGATGGCGGCATGGGCGGTATACACACCGGCGCAGCCACAGGCGCTTTCTTTGGCGTCGTGGGTGTGGGGAGCCGAATCCGTGCCCAGAAAAAAGCTGGCGTCGTCGCTGGTCACCGCCGCACGCAGGGCTTCCTGATGGCGGCGGCGCTTAAGTATCGGCAGGCAGTAGTAGTGGGGTTTGATGCCGCCCACCAGCATGTCGTTGCGGTTGAGCAGCAGGTGGTGGGCGGTCACGGTGGCACCAACGCGGTCGCCGGCGCTGCGCACAAACTCCACGGCATCCGCGGTGGTGATGTGCTCGAGGACGATGCGAAGTCCTGGAAAGCGCTCCACGATGGGGGCGAGGTGGGCATCGATAAACGCAGCCTCGCGGTCGAAGATGTCCACCTGGGCATCGGTGACCTCGCCGTGCACCAGCAGTGGCAGGTCCACCTCTTCCATGACCTGTAACACGGGGTACAGCGCCTCAAGGGAATTGACGCCCGCAGCGGAGTTGGTGGTGGCCCCGGCCGGATAGAGTTTTACGGCGGCGAGCCAGTCGATGGCGGCGGCTTCGCGAATGTCTTCGGCGCTGGTGCCGTCGGTGAGATACAGGGTCATCAGCGGGTCGAACTGCCTGGGCCGGTCCATCATGGCGCGCAGTATGCGCTGCCGATACTCCGCGGCCAGACGGGCATTGGTCACCGGCGGCACCAGGTTGGGCATGACAATGGCGCGACCCATATAGCGCGCCATGTCGGCGCAGGTGTGGGTCAGGGCCGCGCCGTCGCGCAGGTGCGTATGCCAGTCGTCAGGGCGTGCGAGGGTGATCGTGTCCAAGGTGTCAGGGCCGCAGAGAAAGGATCACGATGCTACCCCAAAGGTCGCGGCGCTCAAAATCATGGCCTTGTTGTGGTGCACCGCGCGCGCCACGACGGTAAACTTGGCGCCTTTTTTCTTGGGGGGATTCTCCATGGCAGATATCAACAAAGTCGTGCTGGCCTATTCCGGGGGGTTGGACACCTCGGTGATCGTGCGCTGGCTGCAGGATCACTACGATTGTGAGGTCGTGACCTTTACCGCCGACATCGGGCAGGGCGAAGAAGTGGAACCGGCGCGGGCCAAGGCCGAGGCGCTGGGCGTGAAGGAAATCTACATCGAAGACCTGCGTGAGGAATTTGTACGCGACTACGTGTACCCCATGTTCCGCGCCAATACGGTGTACGAAGGTGAGTACCTGCTGGGTACCTCGATTGCACGACCGCTGATTGCCAAGCGCCTGGTAGACATCGCTACCGAGACCGGCGCCGACGCCATCTCGCACGGTGCAACCGGCAAGGGTAACGATCAGGTGCGCTTTGAACTGGGCGCCTATGCCCTCAAGCCCGGTATTCACGTGATCGCGCCGTGGCGCGAGTGGGACCTGACGTCCCGCGAAACGCTCATGGCCTATTGCGAGGAGCGGGACATTCCCGTGGACTTTGCCGCCGCAGGTAAAAAATCGCCGTACTCCATGGACGCGAACCTGCTGCACATCTCCTACGAAGGTGGTGTGCTGGAAGACCCCTGGGCCGACAGCGAAGAGTCCATGTGGCGCTGGAGCGTCAGCCCCGAGGCCGCGCCGGACGAGCCCACGGTGATTGAACTGGATTTTCGCGCCGGTGACATCGTGGCCATCAATGGTCAGGCCATGAGTCCTGCAGAGGTCCTCACCGAACTGAATCGCCTGGGCGGTGCCAACGGTATCGGTCGCGACGATATTGTGGAAAACCGCTATGTGGGCATGAAGTCCCGGGGCTGCTACGAAACGCCCGGCGGCACAATCATGCTCAAGGCGCACCGGGCCATGGAGTCCCTGACCCTGGACCGCGAAGTGGCTCACCTCAAAGATGAGCTCATGCCGCGCTACGCCACGCTCATCTACAACGGGTACTGGTGGTCACCAGAGCGCCTGATGCTGCAGGCCGCCATCGACCAGTCCCAGGCCGTGGTCAACGGCAGTGTGCGTCTGAAACTTTACAAGGGCAGCGTATCGGTGCTCGGCCGTCGTTCGGATGACAGCCTGTTCGACGAGAGCATTGCCACCTTTGAGGATGACTCGGGTGCCTATCACCAGGGCGACGCCGAGGGCTTTATCAAGCTCAACGCGCTGCGCCTGCGCATCGCCGCCGGTCGGGGGCGCAGTCCCCGGTAAGCGGCAGGCTTTCGGGGCGGTGTTTTGCACCGCCTTCTGCTACCGTCTGTCTTGAGTCATAACCACATAAGAGACGACATGATGGATGAGTTGCTTGACGTAGCCATAATCGGTGCCGGCCTGTCCGGCATCGGTGCAGCCTGTCACCTGACCCGCGAATGCCCGGACCGCAGCTTCACGATCCTTGAGGCGCGCGAGGCCAGCGGTGGCACCTGGGACCTGTTCCGCTACCCGGGTATTCGCTCTGACAGCGACATGCACACGCTCGGTTACAGCTTTAAGCCCTGGCGCAGCGACAAGGCCATCGCCGACGGCCCGTCGATCCTGAGCTACCTGCGCGAAACCGCCGCTGAGCATCACATCGAAGATCGCATTGAGTATCGCCAGCGCGTGGCGGGTGCCAACTGGCGTTCGGACCTGCAGTGCTGGGAGCTGACGATCGACGACGGAAACACGGGAACCACACGCACGCTGCGAGCACGCTTTATTCACATGTGCGCCGGTTACTACCGCTACGACACGGGGTATCAGCCGCAGTTCAAGGGGCGCGAGGATTTTCGGGGCACGTTCGTGCACCCCCAGTTCTGGCCTGAGGATCTGGACTACACCGGCAAGCGCGTGGTGATCATCGGCTCTGGTGCGACGGCGGTCACCCTGGTGCCATCGATGGCGAAGGAGGCAGCCGAGGTCGTGATGCTGCAGCGCTCACCGACCTGGTTCATCATCCGTCCCTCGACGGACTGGCTGGCGAATACGCTCAGGGCCCTGCTGCCCGCACGTTGGGCCTACGGAATTACGCGCTGGCGCAATACGCGGCTGCAGGACTGGCTGTATCGACGCACGCGCACCAAGCCCGAAAAAATGCGCCAGATGCTGTTGGACCAGACCAAAAAAGAGCTCGGTGACAGCGCCGACCTCGCGGACTTTACGCCGACCTATAACCCCTGGGACCAGCGTCTGTGCCTGGTGCCCGACAGCGATTTGTTCCAGGCGATGCGCAGTGGCAAAGCGCGCGTCATTACCGCCGAAATCGATACGCTGACCGAGACCGGCATACGCCTGATGAGTGGTGAGGAACTGCCCGCCGACATCATCGTATCGGCGACGGGCCTGGAGCTGCAGGTCATGGGGGGCGCGGATCTGCGCGTCGACGGCAAGCCCTTCGATTTTCCGGCGAGCTGGTCGTACCGTGGCGTGATGTGCAGTGGCCTGCCAAACCTGGTCTCGATCTTTGGCTACATCAATGCCTCGTGGACCCTGCGCTCAGACATTGTGTCGCAGTGGTTCTGCCGCCTGCTTAATCACATGCGCGATCGCGATGCCGCCGTTGTGACTCCCGAGCTGGAGGAGGGTCTGCCAGCGATGGAGCCCCAGCCCTGGATCGACGATTTTTCGGCCGGCTACATGCAACGCAAACTCGATGAGTTTCCGCGCCAGGGTGACCGTGAGCCGTGGATCAACTCCCAGAACTACCTGCGCGAGCGACGGGAGTTTGCGGCCATGGATATGGACGAGGGCGCGCTGCGCTACCAAGCCAGGGTCAAGAGCGAGGACGTGGGCCAGGCAGCCTGAGTCACTCCTCGCCGGCGATTTTCACGCAGTCGCGACCGGCGTCCTTCGCCGCGTAAAGCGCTTCATCGGCACGGGCGAGCAACGCCGCCGGTGTGTTGTCATCGGGGCTCAACTCCGCCACACCCGCGCTTATGGTGATGCGCGGTTCCATCACCTGCACCGTCGCCAGATGTTCGCGCAGGCGCTGGGCGACCTTGGCTGCCTGGCGAGCATCGGTTTCGAGGAGCAGCATGGCAAACTCCTCGCCACCCACGCGGGCCGGCAGATCGGCTTCCCTTCCCACAGTTTGCATGACGCTGGCGACGGTCCGCAGTGCCCTATCACCCGCAGCATGACCGTAATCATCGTTGACGCGTTTGAAGTGGTCCGCATCCAGCACCACCAGCGACAGGCGTCGGTCGTAGCGCCGCGCCCGGTTCATCTCTTCGGCGGCAACAATCTCAAAACGGTGGCGGTTGGCCAGGCCCGTGAGCGCATCGGTGTAGGCCATAGTGCGTTCGCGAGACAGCAGGCGGGCAATGCCCCAGGCGAAGCAGGGGATCGCGATGGCACCACCGATTGCTGGCAGGTGCAACGCGATGGGTGGCAGGTCCAGGGTGCCACCAATGCGCAGCGTGTTGAGCAACGCGCCCAGATGCGCCACCAGCCAACCCACGGCAAAGACACCGGCAAAGCTGTCACCGCGCCGCCACAGCCACACGGCCAGGGCGCTGTTGATCAGCGGAGCGACGCCGGTAACGAACAGGTAGACGAGACCTGCGGGTACACGCAGCGCCGGTACAGACAATACCAGGGGTAGGGCGAAGCCAAGCCACTGCAAGCTCAGCATCCAGCGGTCGAGGCGGGGGTGGCGGTCCGGCAGGCGCAGGGCGTGGCGGTAGAACAGCGCACCGCTACCATAGAGCATGCCGATGGCGACCAGGTGCAGGTCGTTGGTCCGCTCACCGACCAGTGGGCTCAGCCAGGGCGTAAACAGACCATTGAGGAACGCCACGTAGGCCGCGAAGCTGAGCAGGTAACCCGCCAGCGCGAGGGGTGTGGGTTCGCGGTAGAAGAAAAAGCTCAATATAAGGAACACGGCTGCAGCCAGCACAGCGCCGAGAAACACGCTGTAGGCGCCGACGAGCAGCGTTTCACTGGCGACGAAATACTCCGGGCTGTAGACGCTCAGGGACAGGTTCAGGTTGGAGCTTGAGCGAAGGCGCAGCAACAGCGCGCGAGTCTCGTTGGCGTCGAGGCGTACGCTGAAATGCGCAAGGCGCCGCAGAAAGGGCGAGTCGGCATTGATAAGGCTGTCGCCGGCGCGCTGGGCAAGGTCGCCATCGAAAAGGTACAGCTCGTCGATGGGGGCGTATTCGTGACTGACGATGACGTCCCGCGCCTGACGCGACGCGTTGCGCAGGTGCAGCGATACCCAGATGGCACCGTCGCGCAGCCCGAGATTGAGGCGTTCCGTTGTCTGACCCTGTCCAGACTCAAAGCGGGCCGCGGCATCGACGACGGTGAGTGTGCCCAAGGGATCTTCGACCAGGCGGAGCTGGTGGGGTGCCAGCCGGATTTGCAGTTGCGGCAGTTCAACCGTGGGTTGGTGCTCAGCGGCGCCGGACCCGAGGCTGGTTGACGCGATGACCAGGCCCATGATCAGGGCGATGACCGGCAAGACCGATAATCGAAAAATACGAACATAAAAAATAGATAAATTCATTTTATCGATCATAGGTGAGGCGCTAAACTGGGTGCCAAGTGATTGCAGTTCAGTTCTCACCGGATTGTCGCATGGCAGTCAGCGTTTAGCTTGATCATTGTTACCAAGGAGTCAGAAATCATGATCGATAAGGTACCTCAGGTTGTCTTCAAAACTCGCGTCCGTGACGAGTCCGTCGGTGGCGAGAACCCCTACCGCTGGCAGGACACCAGCACCGACGACCTGTTTGCCGGCAAAAAAGTGGTTGTTTTCTCGCTGCCCGGCGCGTTCACGCCGACGTGTTCGTCAAACCATCTGCCCCGGTACGATGAGCTGTACAGCGAATTCCAGGCTCAGGGCGTTGACGCGATCATCTGCGTATCGGTTAACGATGCCTTCGTCATGTTCAAGTGGGGCAAAGAGCAGGGCAACCAGAACATCTACCTGCTGCCCGACGGCAACGGCGAATTCACGCGCAAGATGGGCATGCTGGTCGACAAGTCCAACCTGGGCTTTGGCATGCGCTCCTGGCGTTACTCCATGCTCGTGAACGACGGCACCATCGAGAAGATGTTCGTTGAGCCTGATTTTGGCGACAACTGTCCCACGGACCCCTTCGAAGTGTCTGACGCCGACACGATGCTCGCCTACCTCAAGGGTACGGAGTCCGGCGGTGTATCAGAGCCGCGCAAAGCCTTTGTTGGCTGATGCCGGTTCGTGGCTCGGTCGCTGACTGAGCCGCACCGAGAACCCGCCCTGACCAGGGCGGGTTTTTTTTGATCCATTGTCTGGGAGATTGGCGGGAATAGCCGGGTGACAGCTATACAGTAGCCGGACACTAATCGGACTCTAGTCGGACAATAGTCGCGTAATGGCGGCATTTGTCCCATGGCCGTGGCATGCTCAGCACTTTCGTATCTTCTGGAGTAGACCATGGCGACATTTGAGCCGATAACGTTGCAGGGCGACCATGGCAGCCTGGTGCCCCTGAGCCTGGAGCATGGCGATGCGCTGGGTGTGGCAGCGGCAGAAGGCGACCTGCACAAGCTCTGGTACACCGATATTCCCTCACCAGAGACCATGGTCGAGAATATCCGCATGCGCCTGGCCCGCCAGGAACAGGGCGAGATGCTGCCGTTTACGGTGCTGGACGCCACCGGAGAGCCCGTGGGCATGACCACCTTTGCGAACATCGATGCGGTGACGCCGCGCGCAGAGATTGGCTACACCTGGTATGCCCGTCGCGCCCAGCGTACGGCGCTCAATACCCAGTGCAAGCGGCTGCTGCTTGCTCATGCCTTCGATCACCTGGGTTGTATTGCCGTGGAATTTCGCACGTCGAGTTACAACCGCGCGAGCCGCCGCGCCATTGAGCGCATCGGCGGCAAGCTGGACGGCATACTGCGCAGCCACCGCCTGCACAGCAACGGCGTGCTGCGCGATACCTGTGTGTATTCTATCCTCGACAGCGAATGGCCCGGCGTGAAAACCCAGCTCGACGCTATGCTCGCGGGGATTGTGCGGTGATCCGCCCCGCCGGCTCCTGACTTGTCTTCTCCTGACATGTCGTTCCCCATGGATTTGTTTGCCGACGATGATCTGGACACGCTTGCGCTGCCAGACGCCCATATCACGTTGTACCGCCGACCCGATCTTGGCGCTGCCCCGGCGACGTTGTTCGCGTGTTTGCAACAGGAGCTCGACTGGCGCGAGGAGCCCATCACGCTGTATGGCAAAACCTACCTGCAGCCGCGCCTGCTCGCCTGGTATGGCGATGCCGGCGCCCACTATCGCTACTCGGGGCGCGACCATGTACCGCGGCCCTGGACCAGGACGCTTCTGGCGCTGCGCGATCGCGTAGCCGCGCTGACCGGGGCCTCGTTTAACAGCGTGCTCGCCAACCTGTACCGCAATGAGCAGGATCGCATGGGGCTGCATGCCGACGACGAGCGTGAACTCGGACCGCAGCCTGTGATCGCGTCGCTCAGCCTCGGTGAGGAGCGGCGATTCCGGCTTAAGCACCGCCACCGCAAAGATCTGGCGCCGGTGACGATTCCCCTGACATCGGGAACGCTGCTGGTCATGGCGGGAGAGACCCAGAAGAACTGGAAGCACGAAGTGCCGAGGGAGTCCGCAAAATGCGGACCGCGCATCAATTTGACCTTTCGCCACATCGAATCCGGGCGCCAGCGACGATAACTGTCATACGCCTTGGGTATACTCGACCCATGAATAAACCCTCAGCATTTGCCGGTGAGACCACCGGCGCCCCCCAGGACCCTGGTTCCGTCATGCCCTTTGCCACAGTGCGGCCCCTGCAGAGCCTGGACTTATTGTCTCAGCGTGAAATGGCAAGCCTTGCCAGCGCCGATGCGGCGATCCACGAACTGTTCCGCCGTTGTGCCCTGGCGATCCTCAATACCGATGGCTACATCGATGATGCGCGGGAGGTCTATGCCGCCTACGCGGATTTCGATATTCGGGTGGTACCCGAATCCCGGGGGCTCAAGCTGGAACTGGAGAATGCGCCAGCCGAGGCCTTTGTGGATGGGCGCATGATCGAAGGCATTCGGCGGCACCTGTTCTCGGCGCTGCGTGACATCGTGTTCACGGAACACAAGCTCGCCGATCAGCAGAACTTTGATTTGCAGTCATCGACGGGAATCACCGACGCCGTGTTTCGCATTCTTCGCAACGCCGATGTGGTGCGCAGCAACGTCAAACCGCAGTTGGTGGTGTGCTGGGGCGGGCATTCGATTCCCCGCCACGAGTACGATTATTCCAAGAGTGTGGGCTACGCCCTGGGTCTGAGGGGCTACGACATCTGCACCGGCTGTGGCCCCGGTGCCATGAAAGGTCCCATGAAGGGCGCGGCCATTGCCCACGCCAAGCAACTGATTAAAAGCAGTCGTTATGTCGGCGTGTCCGAACCGGGAATCATCGCCGCGGAGTCACCCAACGCGATCGTGAACGAACTGGTGATTCTGCCGGACATCGAGAAACGCCTGGAGGCTTTTGTACGCATCGCGCACGGCATTCTGGTGTTCCCCGGAGGCGTGGGAACGGCGGAAGAAATCCTGTTTTTGTTGGGTATCAAACTGCACCCGGCGAACGAAGGGGTCGAGATGCCCCTGATTTTTTCGGGTCCGACTGAGAGTGCGGGCTATTTTGCGCAGATCGACGCTTTTTTGCGTCTGTGCCTGGGCGACGAAGTGGCGCAGCACTACGAAATTATCAACGGCGATGCGCCGGCGGTGGCGCGGTCCATGAAGTGCGGTATCAAAGCGGTACGCCGGGAACGCATCGAACACAGCGAATCATTCAGCTACGCGTGGAACCTACATATACCCGAAGAACTGCAGCAGCCGTTTATACCCACGCACGCGGCGATGGCGGCGCTCGCGCTACACCGGGATCAACCGCGGCACGTACTGATCGCCGAACTGCGTCGGGCCTTTTCGGGCATCGTGGCGGGCAACGTGAAGGACTTTGGAGTGCGGGCCGTAGAGGAGCATGGTCCTTATCAGCTCCATGGCGAAGGTGATGTGGTGCAGGCGTTATCCGGGCTGCTCGAGGCCTTTGTACGTGATGGACGCATGAAGATCGATCCGGCGACGTATCGGCCGTGTTTTGAATTGGCAGGCTGATGTCCGGGGAAGCGGCGCGTTCACGCCGCAGGTTGGGGCGACGGAACCGCGCAGCGGTTACGACGTCCCAAACCCTGTCTGGTTAGGTGCCGGCGCACCACGCAGCAAGCCTTCAGTGCTCAGGTCTTCATCTAGGTCTGGCCAATGAATGCCATATCCACCACCACAGACTTTCCAGTTGCTAAGCGCGTCGTCAGACGCAGACGCCAAACGGGGGAACCACTCTAGTGGGACAGATATGGTGCGGCCATCTTTAAGGACGACGACCAGCGAGTCGTTTGAGAACAGCACAGAATCAACGCGCTCGTCAGCGTTAAGGGCCAAAGTACCCATGCCATGCCTCCAACAAAGATGATTGATTTGAGTCGATAATACCGCGAATTCGCTTCAACTCGTGAGCAGGATAGCCAATATTCCGAGCTAGGCTAACTGGGTTGAGCCAGTACTTTGCAGAGCACCCATCCCGATCAACGTGGACGTGTGGCGGTTCTCCAGGCTCATGGCTATACCAGAAGAAACGATACGGACCTTGTCTGAGAATCGTAGGCACTAAGCTATTCTCGACACCTAACACTACGTGCTCAGATTTCGCGTGCAGGTCAGCGAAAGCTGCGTGGTTGGAGGCGCAGCTCTCCCAGAGCGTCACTGTGATCGTAGAGTGCGCCTGCGACCACGTGGGTCACGCCATCCTTTTTTTGCAGTGTGCCTTTTACCACCAGCAACCGGCCCTTGAGCAGCGCCTGGCGAAAGTGCTGCTGGATCGTCGGCCAGACCACCACATTGTTGTTACCCGTTTCGTCTTCGAGGGTGAGAAACACCACGCCTGAGGCTGTGCCCGGCCGTTGGCGGCAGGTGACCAGACCGGCGATGCGTACAAAGCGTCCGTCCCCCAGGTCTTCGAGATCCCGCTGACGCTTGCAGCGGGTGAAAGGCGGTCGGTCCCGCAGCAGCGCCAGGGGGTGGGCACGCAGCGTCAGCCCCGTGCTCTGGTAGTCCGTCAGTACCGACTCGGCCACGGAGGGCGCGGGTAAGTGCACCGCGTCATTCAGTGCATCGCCGGGGCTTTGGGCTTCGTGCTCAAGCAGCGGTCGAGGTTGCTCCAGAGCCATGGCCTGCCACCGCGCCTGATGGCGGTTACCGCTGAGACTGGCCAGGGCATCGGCGTCGACCAGCGCCTCGAGACTGCCCTTGTCCAGTGCGGCGCGTTTGCGCAGGTCCGAGATCTGTCGGAAAGGCGCTGCTCGGCGGGCATCCTGCAGGCGCAGGACCGCGTCGCGAGACAAGCCCTTGATCAGCCGTAGGCCCAGGCGGATCGGCGCCTTGGCACCCTGGCGGCCCTCGTCCAGCAACTGGTGATCCCAGTCGCTGTGATTCACATCTGCCGGCAGTATCGGCACGCCGTGCCGGCGTGCGTCCTGGATCAGCTGCGAGGGTGTGTAAAAGCCCATGGGCTGACTGTTGAGCAGGCCCACGTAAAACGCCGACGGATGGTGGCGCTTGAGCCAGGCCGATACGTAGGCCAGAAGCGCGAAGCTGGCAGAGTGGGACTCGGGAAATCCATAGCCCCCAAAGCCCTTGATCTGATCGAACAGGCGCTTTGCGTAGTCCTGACTGTAGCCCCGGCGCAGCATGCCCTGAGTGAGCTTTTGCTCAAAAGTCAGCAGCTTGCTGTTGCGCCCCCAGTTGGTGATGGCGCGGCGCAACTGGTCCGCCTCGCCGCCGGTAAAGCCTGCGGCGACCATCGCCAGGCGGATCACCTGCTCCTGAAAAATCGGTACGCCCAGGGTGCTCTGCAACACGCTTTTTACCGCCTCGTCGGGGTAGGTCACGGGCTCCAGTCCCTGGCGGCGACGCAGGTAGGGGTGCACCATATCGCCCTGAATCGGTCCCGGACGCACAATGGCGATCTCGATCACCAGATCGTAAAAACTGGCGGGTTTGAGGCGCGGCAGCATCGTCATCTGGGCGCGGGACTCGATCTGGAATACGCCGATGGAGTCCGCCTGCTGCAGCATGTGATAGGTGGCACTGTCTTCGGCGGGAATGTCCTGAATGCGGGTGATGCGGGGGTCGTAGCGCTGCACCAGTTCCAGGGATTTGCGGATCGCCGACAACATGCCCAGGGCCAGCACATCCACCTTGAGCAGACCCAGGGCTTCGATGTCTTCTTTGTCCCACTGGATCACTGTGCGGTCGGCCATGCTGGCGTTCTCGACGGGCACCAGCTGCGAGATGGGGCCTCGGGAGATAACAAAACCCCCGACGTGCTGCGACAGGTGGCGGGGAAAGCCGAGGATTTGCTGTACCAGGTCGTAGAACAGCTGCGCTGTGTTGGCGCGATCATCGTTGCCGTTGCTGTTGCCGTTGCCGTTGCCGTTGCCGCCACTGCCCTGGTCTTGGCCATGGTCATTGCGGGTGCCACCGGTGGCGAGGCCGTGTTCGTCAAAGCGTTTTTCGAGGTCGCGTTGCTTGTCCCACCAGGCCAGGGATTTGGCCAGGTCGTCCACAAAGATCGGGTCCAGACCCAAAGCCTTGCCCACATCGCGTACTGCGCTGCGCGCCCGATAGGTAATGACCGTGGCGGCAAGGGCGGCGCGGCGGCGCGTGTATTTGTTGTAGATGTACTGAATGACCTCTTCGCGGCGTTCGTGCTCAAAGTCCACATCGATGTCGGGGGGCTCGTCGCGCTCACGAGAGATAAAACGCTCGAACAGCAATGAGACATTTTCGGGCGACACCTCGGTGATGTGCAGGCAATAGCAGACCACCGAGTTGGCCGCTGAGCCGCGGCCCTGACACAGAATGCGACGCTCGCGGGCAAAGCGCACCACGTCGTACACCGTTAAAAAATAGTACTCGTAGTCCAACTCGGCGATCAGCGCCAGCTCCGCCTCGATGCGCTCGCGCACCGCATGGGGCAGACCGTCGGGCCAGCGCTGACTCGCGCCCTGCCAGGTCAGCTCGCGCAGATAGTCCCGGGCGTTATGACCATCGGGCACGACCTCTTTGGGGTACTCGTAGCGCAGTTCGTCCAGGCTGAAGTGGCATTGGCGGGCAATACGCTGGGTTTCGTAGAGCAGTGCCTCGGGATAAAAGCGCTGCAACTGCGACCGACTGCGAAGATGCTGCTGGGCATTGGGCAGGCGTCGACTACCCAGCTCTGCCACGCTGCAGTTATGGCGCAGGGCATTCATCACATCATGCAGGGGTTTGCGGGTCGCGCAATGCATCTGCACATTGCCACAGGCCACCAAGGGAAGTTGCAGGTGGTTGCCCAGAACCTGCAAAGCGCGATAGCGGTGCAATTCGTCGTTGCCCAGCAGGTAGTGCACACCGATCCACACGCGCTCGCGGCAAAGGCGCGCAAGCTGGCGGCCGTAACCGCGGGTGCTCTCGGTGTCGTCGCGGGGCAGCCAGATCAACAGGCAGCGCTTGAGATGAAAAATCACATCGCGCAATGCCACGTGGTACTCGCCCTTGGGACTGCGCCGTCGTCCCAGGCTGATCAGTCCCGATAATTCTCCATAGGCTGTGCGGTTGGGTGCCAGCGCCACCAGTCGAATTCCTTCGGCCAGTTGGAATTCACTACCGATGATCAGGTGCAGATCGAACTCTTTTGCCGCCACATGGGCTTTGACCACGCCGGCCAGGGAGCATTCGTCGGTGACAGCAAGGCCCGCGTATCCGTTAGCTGCAGCCTGAGCCACCAGCTCCTGCGGGTGCGATGCCCCGCGCAGAAAACTGAAGCAGGATAGACAGTGCAGTTCGGTGTAGGGCGGTGTAGACGTCATGAGTGGTGGAGCCCATCAGCTGTCCAGCGGGCTGATCACACCCATGGCGCCACGCCCCAGCACATGGGTGTAAATCTCGGTGGTCTTTACGTCGGAGTGACCCAGCAGCTTTTGAATAGTACGCAGGTCGTATCCCTGCTGCAGCAGCCGTGTGGCAAAGCTGTGGCGAAAGGTGTGGCAGCGCACGGGTTTTTGTACTTCAGCGGCGCGCCGGGCCCTGCCCACCATCTTGCGCAGGCAGGAGTCGTGCAGATGGTGGCGGCGAAGCACGCCCGAGCGTGGATCAGCACCGATGCGCGTTGATGGAAACAGAAACTGCCAGGCGATCTCTTTGGCGGCCCGGGGGTACTTGCGGGCAAGGGCGTACGGCATATAAACCTCGCCATAGCCGTCCTCAAGATCACGACGATGCAGCTTTGCTACAAAGCTGATCTGATTTTGTAGTCTCTCTACGAGAGACGCCGGGAGTAGCGTGGTGCGATCCTTGTCGCCCTTGCCCGAGCGCACGGTGATCGTATTCAGCTCGAAATCGAGATCCTTTACGCGCAGGCTGAGAAGTTCATTCAGGCGCAGACCCGAGCCGTACAGCAGCTCTACCATCAGGCGATGATGGCCACTCAGATGCTCTAGAATCCGCTGTACCTCGGCATGGGTGAGTACCACGGGCAAGTGCTGCTTGGGTTTAGCGTGGCGAAATTCGAGATTCTCCAGCGGCTTGTTCAGGAATTTTGTGTACAGGTAAATCAACGCATTGAGAGCGATGCGTTGGGTGGCCGGGGAGCACTGACGCTCGTTGGCCAGATAGCTCAGATAAGCCTCTACTTCTGGCACTCCCAACTCAGATGGATGGCGCTTACGGTGGAAGACGATAAAGCGGCGAATCCATTGCACATAGGTCTTTTCGGTCTTCCAGGCGTAGCCACCATCACGCATGTGACGACGGAGTTGGTCGAGGAGGCGTGTAGAGCCTGGAGGAATCGCAGGACGAACGTCTTCGGGGATGGAGGGATTAATACTGTACATATATACAGTATAGCTTGTGCGAAGAGGTTGGGAAGGGGGTTTTCACCGTGCATTGCTAAGTGGTTCTTCGTAATGCGTTGTTTTTATTGGGTTTAGTTCTCCCGCGTGTGGTCGAATTTGATGGGTTACGAAAGAACCGTATGCACACTATCTTAGGTTGCTAACTGGGTGGGTCGGCAATAAGCTGATTCTTAAGGGATAAAAGATTGGATGGTGAGCATGGTTAACAAATTATCGTGCCCGACAGATATTTACCTGTGCCGGCTACTTAGCTGTTAAGTGCTCGCAGATAAACGCTTATCTAATTGTTTACGAGTGCCCGCCGGAGTGGAACATCAAATGCGATCAGAG
>JAUIMF010000078.1 GCA_030433415.1 Gammaproteobacteria bacterium
AACCGTTGCGAGCAGTGCAACACAGGCCACACCGCCCCAGAAACCCTCCCAGGTCTTACCCGGGCTCACCGCAGGAGACAATGCGTGGCGTCCAAAGGCCTTGCCGGTAAAGTAGGCACCGATATCTGCCGCTGCCACAATAAGCACAAGCACGACCATTACCGCGCCGTGACGCTCCATGTGCAGCAGGTAGAACGCGGCCAGCCAGGCGGGCACCAGGATCAGAAAACCCATCACACAGCGGGTCAATCGATTGCCCCACAGACGGGCGCTACCGGGAAACGACTTCACCCAGAGCAGCGCAAAGCACCACCACAAACAGGTCAGCCCCAACAGGGGTTGCAACCGCTCACGCTCCAGCGCGAGACCAAAATCAGTGTAAGTAAAGGCAATGGCCACGCCGGCAACCAGCAGGATCATGTACAGCACGCGACTGCGGGACAATGCTAACCCGGCCATGGGCGCCCACTCCCATGCCCCCAGAGCGACGATAAAGGCAAACACGGCGCCCAGCACCCGGGGAGGCAACCAGTAGACCGCCGCCAGAAATGCCCCGGCCATAAGCAGGGCCGTAATCACCCGCTGCCTAAGCATCCAACTTGCCGCCGATCACAATGCCATCGGGCTCACCCCGTCCGCCGAAGCGGCGCTCGCGGCGACCGTAGTCGGCCAGCGCGCGAGCAAATTCCAGCTCGCCGAAATCCGGCCAGAGAATCGAGGTGAAATAGAGTTCGGTATAGGCAAAGTCCCAGAGCAGGAAATTGCTGACACGGGCATCGCCGCCGGTGCGAATGCACAGGTCCGGTGGTGGAAACTCCGCGAGGCTCATGTGCTGGCCAAGCGCGTCGGGCGTAACGTCGGCGGGGTCCATCGTTCCGTCTACGCAGCGCTGGGCGATCTGCTGAGCCGCCCTGGCGATGTCCCAGCGACCACCGTAGTCAACAGCAATGACGACGGTAGCGGCAGTATTGGCAGCGGTCAGCTGCTCAGCGTGCTGCATCAGGCGCTGCAGCCGGGGACTGAAGCGGTCCCGGGCCCCGATAAAGCGCAAACGGACACCGTCGTCATGCAATTGCTTGACTTCGGTGCGCAGATAGCGGGACAGCAGGGCCAGCAGTGCGCGCACCTCGGGGAGCGGACGCCCCCAGTTTTCGGAACTGAAGGCAAAGAGCGTCAGAACCTCCACTCCGTGCTCGCGACAGGACCGCATGACGCCACGTACGGCCTCAACACCAGCGCGATGTCCCGCGGGCCCGGGCAGTTTGCGCTGCCGAGCCCAACGGTTATTACCGTCCATGATAATGGCGACGTGACGAGGCACGGGCGACGCGCCGTTATCGGATCCCGTTTCGTCTGTCACGTGCTCCGCCATGGACCGGGTCAGATCTCTAGGAGGTCCGCTTCCTTCGTCGCGAGCATTTCCTCAATACGCGCCACAAAGCTGTCCGTGAGCTTCTGAACCTGCTCCTGACCGCGGCGCTCTTCGTCCTCGCCGATTTCCTTGTCCTTGACCAGCTCCTTGAGCATGGCCATGGCATCGCGACGAGCATTGCGCACAGACACGCGAGCAGACTCGGCCTCGCTGCGCGCCTGCTTGATATAGCCTTTGCGGGTTTCTTCCGTCAGGGGCGGCATGGGGATACGAATGACTTCGCCCGCCGTCGCCGGGTTGAGGCCGAGGTCTGACTTCATGATGGCCCGTTCAATTTCCGGGATCATGGATTTGTCCCAGGCCGTCAGGGACAGGGTTCGCGCATCTTCGACGTTGACGTTGGCCACCTGGTTCAGGGGCGTGTCGGCGCCGTAATACTCCACCTTTAAGCCGTCCAGCAGGCTCGGGTGAGCGCGCCCGGTACGGATCTTATTGAAATTGACACTCAGGGCGTCGAGGCTGTTCTGCATGCGCCCCTCGGTGTCCTTGCGAATATCTTCGAGCACAGGTGCTCCTCCCGCATTAAAACGATCTATCTTATCAGCGTACCGTCATCACCGCCGCGCACGATGTTCAGCAGCGCGCCGGCTTTTTCCATCTCGAACACCCGCACCGGCATGTCGTGGTCCCGCACCAGGCAGATCGCGGTCAGGTCCATCACTTCGAGCTTGCGATCGAGTACTTCGTCGTAGCTCAGCTGGTCATACTTCACCGCGTTGGGGTCCTTCATGGGATCGGCGGAGTACACGCCGTCCACCTTGGTGGCCTTGAGCACGAGATCCGCCTGAATCTCGATACCGCGAAGGCAGGCGGAGGAATCCGTCGTGAACAGGGGGTTGCCGGTACCCGCGCAGAAGATCACCACATCGCCCCCCGAGAGCGCGCGGATCGCCTTGCGCCGGTCGTAATGATCAACCACACCGCTCATGGGGATCGATGACATCACCTGCGTCGCGATATTGGAACGCTCCAGGGCATCGCGAAGCGCCAGGGCGTTCATCACCGTGGCCAGCATACCCATGTGATCACCGGTCACCCGGTCCAGTCCTGCTGCCTGCAACGCAGCGCCGCGGAACAGGTTGCCACCACCGACAACCAGCCCGACCTGCACGCCGATACCCACCAGCTGACCGATCTCCAGCGCCATCTGGTCGAGGATCTTGGGATCGATACCAAAGCGCTCCTGCCCCGTCAGGGCTTCACCGCTCAGTTTGAGCAGAATGCGTTTGTACTTTTTTTCTACACTGCTGTTCATGCTTGTTCCTCCCCGGCCCGCAAGTCTACTAGAAAGGGATGCCGTCGACGCGTCGGACGCATACAAAAAACGGGGCCTGGGCCCCGTTTTCTGCGTCGTCGCTACCCATCAGCCCTTGAGCTGCGCAGCGACCTCGGCGGCGAAGTCCACACTTTCGACTTCGATGCCCTCACCCACTTCGAAACGGGCGAAAGAGGCAACGCTGGCGCCAGCGCCAGAAACCAGTTTGCCGACGGTCGTATCGGGATCCTTGACGAAGGCCTGGTCGACCAGGCTGTTCTCGGCGAGGAACTTCTTGATACGGCCACCGATCATCTTCTCGACGATTTCGGCAGGCTTGCCGGAATCCAGGGCCTGGGCCGTGTAGATTTCTTTCTCTTTCTCGACCACTTCCTGGGGCATATCTTCAGGCTTGACGACCTGGGGGTTGACCGCGGCCACGTGCATCGCGACATCGCGGGCCAGATCCTGGTCGCCGCCCTGCAGCTCCACCAGAACGCCGATGCGGTTATTGCCATGCACGTAGGCACCCACAACGCCATCAGCGGCGCTGGTCAGGGCGACACGGCGAACACCAATGTTCTCACCGATCTTCTGCACCAGGGCCTGGCGATCGCTTTCGAGTTCACCGTCCATCAGGGCCGCCACATCGGTTTGGCGCCCGTCAAAAGCGGCGTCCACAACCTTGCGTACGAAGGCCAGGAAACCCTCGTCGCGGGCAACAAAATCCGTCTCGGAGTTGACCTCTACCAGCACACCGTAGCTGCCGTCGTCGGCAATACGGGTGGCAACAACGCCGTCCGCAGCGGTGCGTCCCGCTTTTTTGGCGGCCTTCATGCCACTGGACTTGCGCAGTTCTTCGATCGCGGCGTCCACGTCGCCATTTGCCGCCGCCAGTGCTTTTTTGCACTCCAGCAGGCCCAGGCCCGTGCGCTCGCGAAGTTCCTTCACTAAAGAAGCTGACATCACTATTTCTCCCGCAGGTCGCGCGACCGCGACCCGCTGTTAACAATTGGCTATGAGGGTGGCAGGCGAGGGATCAGGCTTCGCTGGTTTCCGCTGCTTCTTCTGCCTGACCTTCTTCTACAAACTCATCCGTCGCTGCGACACCGCCACCGGCTTCGACCTTACCGGCCACGCAGGCATCGGCAACTGCGCTCACGTAGAGCTTGATGGCGCGAATCGCGTCGTCGTTGCCGGGAATCACATAATCAACGCCGTCGGGGTTGCTGTTGGTGTCCACCACGCCGATGACAGGAATACCGAGCTTGTTCGCTTCGGTGATGGCGATGCGCTCGTGATCCACATCGACGACGAACAGGGCATCGGGCAGACCGCCCATGTCCTTGATACCGCCGATGCTGCGCTCCAGCTTCTCCATCTGGCGCGCACGCATGAGGGCTTCCTTCTTGGTCAGGGCCGCAAAGGTGCCGTCGGACTGCTGGCCTTCGAGCTCACGCAGACGCTTGATAGACGCACGGATGGTCTTGTAGTTCGTGAGCATGCCGCCCAGCCAGCGGTGGCTGACGTAGGGCATACCGGCGCGCTCGGCCTGTTCCTTGACGATCTTGCCCGCGGCACGCTTGGTACCGACAAACAGAATCTTGTTGTTGGAGGCAGAGAGGCGCTTGATCAGGTCCAGGGCTTCGTTGAAAGCCGGAACCGTATGCTCGAGATTGATGATATGGATCTTGTTGCGGGCACCGAAGATGTACTGGCCCATTTTGGGGTTCCAGTAACGGGTCTGGTGACCGAAGTGCGCACCGGCCTGGAGCAGGTCGCGCATGCTTACCTGTGACATAAAATACCTATTTTTCAACGGGTTAGTCTTCCGAGCACCCCATCTACAAACCATTCCAGCGACGCCATGGGCGAGGTCTGGAAATGGCACCCTGCAGACGGTTGCGGTGCACGGGCGTCGTTATGCCGACGGGCCAGTCCCGACGGCGGCGCGCGTTATACCACGAAAACCACCTAATCTCCAGCCGACTATGCCGGCGCTGATGTTGGGAATCAGTTGCGATACAATAGCGGTCTTTCAGCGTATCCCGGGCTCGTTACAACGTGGCGAGCCACCAGACAACACGAGCACCCGATGGCCGTATCAATCAAAAGCGAGGAAGAGTTCGCCCGTATGCGCGTCGCTGGCGCCATGGCGGCGGAAGTACTGGAGATGATCCGGCCTAAGGTCGTACCCGGCATCACCACCGGTGAGTTGGACCGTATCTGCCACGAGTACATCACTGACAAGCTGGATGCGATTCCTGCGCCGCTGAACTACAACGGCTTCCCCCGCTCCATCTGCACATCGATCAACGATGTCGTGTGCCATGGCATACCGTCAGACACCAAAAAGCTGCGCAGCGGCGACATCATCAACATTGATGTCACCGTCATCAAAGACGGATACCACGGCGACACCAGCATCATGGTTGCCGTGGGTGACATACCCCCCCACGCCGAGCGACTGATCCGCATTACACAGGAATGCCTCTACAAGGGTATCGAGCTGGTCAAACCCGGTGCTCGCCTGGGTGATATCGGCGCCGCGATCCAGAAGCACGCCGAGAGCAACTATTATTCCGTGGTACGTGAATACTGCGGTCATGGCATTGGCAAAGTGTTCCACGAGGACCCGCAGGTTCTCCATTACGGCCGTCCCAATACGGGGCTGGTACTGCAGCCGGGCATGACTTTTACGATCGAGCCGATGATCAATGCCGGCAAACGTCATACGCGCCTCAATGCCCGGGACGGCTGGACCGTCACCACCCGCGATGGGCGTCTGTCGGCGCAGTGGGAGCATACGCTAGGCGTCACCGAGGACGGCTGCGAAATCTTTACGCGGCGCAGCGACGATACGATCTGATGGCTACGCAGAGCTACCATCCCGGGTCCCATGGACTCTTTGTTCGGAAGCCCATCGATGACCGGGCTGACGCGGCGGGTCTCGTCACCGCGCTGCGTGAAGTGCTGCTGAGTGCGGGCGAAGCGCTCGACCAGGGCTTCCGTGACGGGCGCGGTGCCCGGGAGCTCCTGATGGACCGCGCTGCACTCATGGACGACCTGCTTTGCTACGCCTGGCATAAGTTGAAGCTGAAGGAAACGGGGCTGGCCCTTGTAGCCGTGGGTGGCTACGGCCGGGGTGAGCTTCACCCCCAGTCTGATATTGACCTGCTGATTCTGCGCGCGGGTGATGACGAAAGTACCAGCGAGGGTCTTGAGAGTTTTCTTACCCTGCTGTGGGATCTGGGCCTGCAGGTAGGGCACAGCGTGCGCAGTGTCGATGAGTGCATAGCGCAGGCGGCGGACGTCACCGTGCTGACCAATCTGATCGAAGCGCGCCTGCTGCTTGGGCAGCAGGACCTGCTGAGCGCGGTCCAGGAGGGTATTGATGCCACACGTATGTGGCCTCCCGAAGCGTTTTTCCGGGCCAAGGCAGCGGAACAGGAAGACCGCCACGCCAAATACGGTGACACCGAGTACAGCCTGGAACCCAACATCAAGGGGTCTCCGGGTGGGTTGCGCGACCTGCAGCTGATCGGCTGGCTGGCGCGCAGACACTTTGGCTGGCGCACCGTCGAGGAACTTACGGCCAACCGCTTTCTCACGGAAGCAGAGGCCCACACGCTGTTGCACGGTCAGGAGTTTCTCTGGCGTGTGCGCTACGCCCTGCACATGATCACCGGCCGCGAAGAAGACCGTCTTCTCTTCGACCACCAGCGGGAACTGGCCCGCCTATGGGGTTTTGTCGATGGCGACAAGCTCGCTGTAGAGCAGTTCATGCAGCTCTACTACCGCTGGGCCCTGGCGCTGTCCCAGCTGAACGAAATGCTCATGCTTGCGTTCGACCAGGCGGTGCTCAAAGCCGGTGAACCCGACACGGTGACGCCCATCAATGAGCGCTTTGAGCTGCGCAATGGCTACGTGAACGTGTGCAATGATCAGGTGTTTGCACAGCACCCGGGCGCACTTTTCGAAGTGTTCCTGCATGCCGGTAACCATCCCGACGCCCAGGGCATCAGTGCCGGGACGATCCGTCTGATCCGCGAGCACCGGCACCTGATCGACGACGAGTTTCGCGCCAACCCCGACCACCGGCGCCTGTTTCTGGAGCTCCTGCGGTCTAATGATCGCCTGACGCGGCAGCTCAGGCGCATGTCCCGATACGGTATTCTGGGACTCTATCTGCCGGCCTATGGACAAATCGTCGGGCAGATGCAGCACGATCTGTTCCACAGCTACACCGTGGACGCACACACACTGCAGGTTATCGAGAACATACGTCGCTTTCTGAAGCCAGAGAACGACGAGCGCTTTCCCGTGTCCAGCCGCGTAACGCGACGCCTACCCAAGATTGAACTGCTGTATATCGCCGGCCTGTTCCACGACATCGGCAAAGGGCGTGGCGGTGATCACTCGGAACTTGGTGCCGTGGATGCGAGGGAGTTCTGCCAGGAGCACGGCCTCAACGGTGCCGACACGAGTCTTGTGGAATGGCTGGTACGCAACCACTTGGTGATGTCCGCCGTCTCGCAGCGCAAGGATATTTCAGATCCTGGCGTCGTCCAGGAGTTTGCCGCCCACGTCGGTGATCAGGTCCGCCTGGATTACCTTTTTGCCCTGACGGTGGCCGATATCAACGGCACCAATCCGCGGCTATGGAATGCCTGGCGCGGCAGCCTTTTGCGCCAGCTCTACACCGGTGCCAAGCGCGCTCTGAGACGAGGTCTCGAAAATCCCGTCGGCAAGGCCGAGTGGATCAGCGAAACCCGCGAGAGCGCTGAAAAACTGCTGGAATTTCGTGGCTTCACGCCCGGCGAACTCGAAGAGCTCTGGCAGGACCGGGGCGATGACTATTTCTTGCGCGAAAAGGCCGAAGACATCGCCTGGCATACCGAGGCGATCGCCGACCATATCGAAACCCATCGCCCGCTTGTGCTGGTGCGCAATGGTGTCGAGTCCAGCGTCGCCAACACTACGCAGATCTTCATTTACGCCCCCTTCGACATCGGCGCATTCTCACGTACGTGCTCGCGCCTTGAACAACTGAATCTGAGTATTCACGATGCGCGCATCTACCACGGCCGGGACGGCATGAGCCTGGACACCTATTTCGTGCTGGATTACACGGGCAGACCCGTGGAAGACCCGGAGCGTCTGCGCCATATCAGTAACTATCTCACCGATGCGCTGGCCCCGGAGGGCAGCGACGGCAACATCATCCCCCGCCTGACACCGCGGCGCGTACGTTCCTTCCGTATGGATACGGAAACCACGCTGACCACGGACGAGGTCCGCGGCGTCTCTGTACTGGAACTGGTGTCGCTGGACCGTCCGGGTCTGCTCGCCCGTGTCGGCGAGGTGTTCGAGGAGTTCGGCCTTGTGTGCCAGACCGCCAAGATTCAGACCCTGGGTGAGCGCGTTGAGGATGTGTTCTACCTGACCGACACGCAACAGCAGCCCATCTCGGATCCCGATCTCGCCCAGCGAATCCAGGCATCCATCCGCGACAAGCTGGACGCGCAGGAGGCCGCCTGACTTGAATCCGGATCTGGACTCGCTGCAACCCTACCCGTTCGAACGCCTCGCCGCCCTCCTCGAGGGACTCCAGCCCCCGGCAGACCAGCCGCTGCTGCGCCTGTCCGTCGGTGAGCCCCGGCATGCACCTCCCCGGGCGGTGCTTCAGGCATTTAATGAACACCTGGACCTGCTCGCCACCTACCCACCCACGCGTGGAAGCGATGCCCTGCGCGCCAGCCAGGCATCATGGCTGACGCAGCGCCATAACCTGAACAGTCTCGACCCCGACACCCAGGTGTTACCGGTGAACGGCACCCGCGAAGCGCTCTTTGCCATTGCCCAGACCTGCGTGGGTCACGGCCAGGGCGCCCTGGTGGGCAGTCCCAACCCGTTCTACCAGATTTATGAAGGCGCCACGCTGCTCGCCGGTGCCGAGCCGGTGCTGTTTGATACGCCCGCCGCCCAGAGCTTTCTGCCAGACCCCGACGCCCTGGAAGATCGGGACTGGGACCGCATGGCCCTGCTGTATCTGTGCTCCCCGGGCAACCCCGCGGGCGCCGTCATGGACGAGAAGCTGCTGAATCGCTTTATCGAGCGGGCCCAGAGCCACAATGTGGTGCTGGTCTCGGACGAGTGCTACTCCGAGATCTATCCCGATGAAAACGCGCCGCCCACGGGACTGCTCGCCGCCTGTCAGCGCATGGGACTCGACGATTTCCGTAACTGTATCAGCATGCATTCCCTGTCCAAGCGCTCCAACCTGCCAGGGCTGCGCTCGGGATTCGCCGCCGGCGATGCGCGTATCATGCAGGCCTTTCTTCGCTACCGGGGCTATCACGGCTCCGCCATGCCACCCCATCACCAGGCGGCAAGCATCGTGGCCTGGGACGATGAGGAGCATGTGCGCAGCAACCGGGAGCGTTATCGCGAGAAATTCGCTGCGGTCACCGCGATACTGGCCGACCGCCTGGAACTGAACGCTCCCGAGGGCGGTTTCTACCTGTGGCCACAGGTTCCCCTGGACGACGAAACCTTTACGCAACGCCTTTACAGCGAAGCGGGCGTACTGGTACTGCCGGGTAGCTACCTCGGTCGCGATGCCGGGGCTGGCAATCCCGGCGCAGGACGCGTTCGCATGGCTTTGGTGGCCGAGCTTCAGGACTGCGTGGCCGCCGCCGAGCGCATCGCCGCGTTTGTGGACCGCCTGTAATGCTCAAGGCCGAGCGCGTCGAGTACATTCTCCATCGCCTGCAGACGCTTTACCCTGACCCACCCGTCCCCTTGGACCACAGCGATCCCTACACGCTGCTGATCGCGGTACTCCTGAGTGCGCAGTGCACCGACGAGCGTGTGAATCAGGTCACCCCGGCATTGTTCGCTCGCGCCGCCACCCCCCAGGCGATGGTGCAGCTAAGCGTGGACGAGATTCGCGACATCATCCGCCCCTGTGGACTGTCGCCGCAAAAATCCCGGGGTATCGCCGGTCTGTCGCGCATCCTGCTCGATGAACACAACGGCGAGGTGCCCGCCGACATGGAAGCCCTCGAGGCCCTGCCAGCGGTCGGACACAAGACCGCATCGGTGGTCATGGCCCAGGCATTCGGCGAACCGTCGTTTCCCGTTGATACCCACATCCACCGCCTTGCCCAGCGCTGGGGTCTGAGTTCTGGCAAGAGCGTCGCCCAGACCGAAAAGGACCTGAAGCGTCTGTTTCCAAGAGATCGCTGGAACGATCTGCACCTGCAGATTATCTTCTATGGTCGCCAGTACTGCACCGCGCGCGGCTGCGACGGGCGGGTGTGCGAGATCTGCCGCACTTGTTTTCCTGACCGCAAGCACCCCAAGGTCACCCGCAAGGCCTGAAGGTTTGGTATGCTCGCGCCCCCGCGAAGCTGACCCAAAGACCATGACGACTACGCTCTACGGCATTCCCAACTGCGACACCGTCCGCAAGGCTCGGCGCTGGCTCGACGACGCTGGCATCACCTACACTTTCCACGATCTGAGGGTGGACGGCGTAGACAAACGCCTGGTGGCCGGCTGGATCGATGCCCGTGGCTGGGAAACCGTCGTCAACCGGCGCAGCACCAGCTGGAAAGCCCTGGACCCGGAGCTACGGGAGACCATGGATGCGGGAACGGCCATCGCTGCAATCCTTGATGCGCCGACGCTCGTTAAACGCCCCGTGCTGGTGGCCGGCGACACCGTAGAGTTTGGCTTTACTGCGGCCCGCTACGCCGAGCTCCTCGGCTGAACCGCGCACCGCCCGCCAACGGTTACTGAAAGAATCTGAGAGAGAAAGACTATGAGTGCATATGCCGCCGGGCTTGGCCTTGGCACCCGGGACAGCCAGGGACGCTGGCTGGACGTGTTTTTCCCCGCGCCGATCCTGTCCCCCAGTGACGCCCTGGCTGAAATACTGTCAGGTCATGGTACGGACCCGCTGGATGTTGCCGCGCTCGAATCCATCGCCACCGCCTGCGAGGCCAGCGGTGAGCAAGCCACGGCCTCTCTGGCCCGACGTATCGCCGGCAGCGGACAACCCGCCACGGCGGTGGGTCTCGCCGAAGACACAGGCCCCGATTCCGTTCCCGCTGCGTATCTCAAGCTTCACCTGCTGTCCCATCGCCTGGTGCTACCGCAACAGACCAACCTGCAGGGCGTGTTTGGCGTGCTGCCGAACGTGGCCTGGACCAATTTGGGCGCTATCGCCATCGACGAATTGCCCGCCCGACAGCTTGACGCCCGTCTGCGTGGCGACGTACTGGAGGTCAGCTGCGTCGACAAATTCCCGAAGATGACCAACTACGTCGTGCCGGCCGGCGTACGCATTGCCCACACGGCACGCGTTCGCCTGGGCGCCTACGTGGGCGAAGGTACGACGGTGATGCACGAGGGCTTTATCAACTTCAACGCAGGCACCGTCGGCCCCGGCATGATCGAGGGTCGCGTCTCTGCCGGAGTGCTTATCGGCGCGGACTCGGACCTTGGCGGCGGCTGCTCCACCATGGGCACACTCTCGGGTGGTGGCGACATCATCATATCGGTGGGCAAGCAGTGCCTGATCGGCGCCAACGCCGGCGTGGGCATTCCCCTGGGTGACCGCTGCACCGTCGAGGCCGGACTGTATGTGACCGCTGGTACCAAGGTGACCATGCTGGACGGTGAGCGCAATGCCATAGAAACGCTGTCAGCGCGAGAGCTTGCGGGCATGTCGGACCTGCTGTTCCGGCGCAACAGCCTCAACGGCGCCGTGGAGTGTCTGACCAATCGCACAGCGATTGAACTCAACAGTGAACTCCACGCCCACAACTGAGCCATGCACGTAGATCCCACCCTTGACCTGGCCTGCGAACTGATCCGCCGCCAGTCCGTTACACCGCTGGACGATGGTTGCCAGCAACTGATGATGGCGCGCCTGACGGCGCTGGGTTTTCACTGTACGCCCCTGCCTTTTGGTGACACGCTGAACTTCTGGGCGGAGTGGGGAGACGACGGCCCGCTCTTGGCCTTTGCCGGACACACCGACGTGGTTCCCCCCGGTCCGCTGGAGGACTGGGACAGTAACCCCTTCGAACCGACGATCCGCGACGGTCTGCTCTACGGTCGCGGCGCAGCGGACATGAAGGGCTCACTGGCGGCCATGATCACCGCCTGCGAGGCGTTCCTGATGGAGCGCGACAACACGCGGGGTCGCATCGGTTTTCTCATCACCTCAGACGAGGAGGGTCCGGCCACGGACGGTACCGTGCGGGTCATGGAGTGGTTACACAATGAGGGCATCCACATCGACTACTGCCTGGTAGGCGAGCCATCGAGCAGCGAAGCGCTTGGTGACACGGTAAAAAACGGTCGCCGCGGCTCCCTCAATGGCACGCTGACGGTGCGCGGTCGCCAGGGACACGTCGCCTATCCACAGCACGCCGAAAACCCGGTCCACCGGGTGTTGCCCGCCCTGGACGCCCTGAGCCACAGGACCTGGGATTCGGGGAACGACTATTTTCCACCGACGACGTTCCAGATCACGAATATCCATGCCGGCAGCGGTGCCACCAATGTGATTCCCGGCGCCCTCGAGGCCTGGATCAACTTCCGCTTCTCGACGGAGCAGACGGCAGAGGGCTTGCAGCAGGCCGTGGAATCGGCGCTGGCGATTCATGAACTGGACTTCGACATCGACTGGAAGCTCAGCGGCGAGCCCTTCATCACGGCAACGGGCGAACTGCTGGACGCCAGCGTCAGCGCGATCCGCGATGTCACGGGGCTGACTACGGAGCTTTCTACCAGTGGAGGCACGTCCGACGGACGCTTTATTGCGCCCTACGGCACCCAGGTTCTGGAGCTAGGCCCCGTCAATGCCAGCATCCACCGCGTCAACGAGCATGTGCGTGTAGACGACCTGGCCCGTCTCTCAGATATATACCTCGGTCTGCTTGAGCGCCTGCTGAGCTGACACTCCCCTAGGTCACGGCCTCGCGGAGCTCATCGATCGCCCGGCGCACCAGCTCGCGGTTTTGCTCACCTGGGATCACCAGCCAGCGTTCAGCTTCGTCGAGCGCCGCCAGGCTTTCGCTGACAACGTCTTGCGACTCCATCCACATCGCTTCAGGCACACGGTTGACGTCAAAGCCCTCGAACGTGTCCCGGCTGTGGATTTCGGTGCGCGTATAGCCCGGGCACAGGCACTGCACGGCGACACCCGTAGCCCGCAGCTCCGCGCGCAGCGAACGACTGAAACTCACCAGGAATGATTTCGTCGCCCCGTAGCCTGCCACTCCGGGCATGCCCATGAGACCACCAATGGATGCCACGTTGATCACGGCACCGCTACCGCCCTCAATCATGGCCGGTAGCGCCGCCCGGGTCAGCGCCAGCGTGGCATCCTGATGTAGGTGCAACATGGCGATTTCGTGATCGAGGTCGCTCCTGGCGAAGGGGCCGAAGGTAGAAAACCCTGCGTTATTGATCAGCAGGTCCAGCGCATCTCCCTGGCGAATGGCTTCCACTACGCGCGCCTGCCCCTCGAGGGAAACCAGGTCAGCCACGATGATATTCAGCTCGCAGTGCTCCGCCAGTTCCTGGGCGAGCGACCGTAGGCGATCTTCTCGACGTGCCACCACCACAATCTCACGGCACCGGGGTGCCAACTGACGCACGTATTCTTCACCCAGACCCGCCGAGGCCCCTGTTACCAGTGCCCGTAATCCCTCTTTCATCACTGTCACTCCTGTCAATTCCTGACTCACCCGGTTCCGAGGGGATACACGTCGAAGCGCACCGCCCTGCCCTCGATGACATGGCCTGGCGCCGGGCCAGGCAATGACGGCGCCCGCCGCGCCCGTTTTACCACCACACGGCGAACACTTTGATCGCAGGCCCAGGCGAGCAGACTCTCGCCCAAGGGATCATCGGTCGTTTCACTGAGCAAATGATGCAGCACCTGCATCTCTTTGCCCGGCAGCGCCTTGCGTGCCTCGACAAACATGGGATCCAGGTAAATCACATCCACCGAGTCCATGCTGTCCGCCATTCGCACATCGCCGGTACACAGGGTCATGCGCTGCGCCGCAGAGCGAATTCGCTCATCGTCATGGGCCTGTGCCCGCGTTAGGGCGAACTCCAGCAACAGGGCGAGTACCCTTGATCGCTCCCATAGCGTGACCTGACAGCCCTGGTCCGCCAGAACAAACGCATCCCGGCCAAGACCTGCTGTGGCGTCCAGTACGTGCAAACTTGCCGACGGGCGCCAGCCTACGGCCCTGCCCAGGAGTTCGTTGTGGCCAGCCCTGCGGCGATGTTGCATCGCCGGGGCGCCAAAATCTGCGGCGACCGCCCCAGGCACACCGGTGCCGGTAAATTGGAGTGATGGCTGTTCGTGCTCGACGATCAGGACCAGCTGCCCCGCAGGTAGTCGCCGGGGTATTGATGCCCGCGCCAGCAGCGGCAAGTCCAGTTGCTCTGCCACCGCCGACGCCATGACCACATCCTGATCCGTCGCGGCAAAGACTCCGACGGGAGCGGCTATGGCAGCCCCTCCGCAGTGGATGCAGCCAGCGCTTCACGCCACTGCTCGGGCGTAAGCCCCAGCTCGAGTTCGTTGCCCTCGAGCGTGAGGGAAGCCTGCAGGTTGAACGCGTGATGTTCCAGCCCGTGCTTGTCAGTGATGCTCACATCGAGCAGGCCGTCGTGCTCCGAGGCGTCGCGCGACAGCCAGCAGTGCAGGCTTCGCAGTGGTGTGCCCATGAGCGTGAGGCCCTCGAGGGCCGCTGCGGCATCGGAGCAACCGCGCACGAATTCGGCACTGCCATGTTCTTCACCGTGTCGGGCGCCAAAGTCACCCAGCATGACCTGCCCGGGCAGGGTCTTCTCAATTATCCGCGCCAGCTCAATGGTGACGTCACCGACGATGTAGCTGAATACCGTGGGGTTCACCCCTTCGGCCTGATACAGCTCATAGTGGCTGCCGATGTGAAAGGCGGAGCGGATGATGGGAACGGTATTGCCCTTGGACGCGCTCCGGGCCAGGGAGTTATCGGCCAGCACCAGCAGCAAGAACAGAAACAGCTCCAGATCCGCCCGGGGGTCGGTGTCACGATTCCACACGTAGTAACCATCGCCGGTTGTGGTGCGGGCAAAGTTGATCTCGATGCCCCGGGTGGACAGCTTGTTGTAAGCGGAGTTCATGGAGTACGACAGGCTGTTGAGCTGACTTGCCTGTTCAAAGGAGCTGAACAGGGAGAAATCCGTAATATCAAACAACAGCACGCCCCGGCGATCGACGAAGCTCAAGCCATAGCGGCGAATGATCTGCTCAACCGACCCCATAACCGCCAGGGTTTCTTCCAGGGGGTGTTCCAGCTTGATAAACGTGGGGGAGACTCCCAGGCGCACTGCAATGGCAAACAGTTCATCGCGACTCTTGCGCCGCCGCCCACTGATCAAGGCCCGGATGTAGCTCTCGTTGGACTCTTCGGGCTGCTCTGGCTGGGCGCAGTAGTTCCCAAGGAAATAGTGCGGCACAAAAATGACCAGCAAACCACGCTCGTCCCAACACCAGCAAAGCACGATGTTCTGACCCAGGCGCCACTGCTTGCGCAGCGTTTTCTCCAGGTTCTGCAGGTTACCGCGCTGGACAATGCTGATCGGGTCTCTGCTCACAATATTGGGCCTTCGAATGAGGGCGCTAGTATGCCCCGATCCGCGGTCAGGAAACCAGCAAGGCGTCGGCTACGGACCGCTCACTGACAGGGAGGCGAGCCGCGATCCAGTCCAGCGCCTGGTCCTGCGCAGCCCAGCGGGTGCGCGGCAGCAGCTCAGGCAGGTGCTGCTCCAGCAACCCTTCCACTACGGAGCGGTGGTTGTTCTTTTCGCTCATGTGCGCGATCACCAGGGTCTGCAGGCGCTGCAGATCCAACTGCTGCAACAGAGCGAGGGCCTGGTCGTTGGACAGGTGTCCCCAATCGCCACCCACGCGCCGC
>JAUIMF010000079.1 GCA_030433415.1 Gammaproteobacteria bacterium
TCGCAAGACCGTGCGCAGCGCCGAGGACCTGGCAGGTCTGAATGAAATTCGTGCCGCCGATGATCTGTCGTACGTGATGGATGCGGTGCGCACGATTCGTCGTGAACTGAACGGCAGCGTGCCCCTGATCGGCTTTTCGGGGTCACCCTGGACCCTGGCGACCTATATGGTCGAGGGCGGCTCCTCCAAGGACTTTGCGCGGGTCAAGGGCCTCGCCTATGACCAGCCGGAATTCATGCATGAGCTGCTGTCATTGCTGGCCGATGCGGTTGCGGATTATCTGACAGCGCAGGTCGAAGCCGGCGCCCAGGCGCTGCAGATCTTCGACACCTGGGGCGGCAGCCTGAGCGCCGCTGCCTATAAGGAATTCTCGCTCAAGTACATGCAGCGCATCGTGGCGCGCCTGCCGCGCGAAGCCGATGGTCGGCCAGTGCCGGTGATCGTATTCACCAAGGGGGGTGGTCAGTGGTTACCGGTGATCGCCGACTGCGGTGCCCAGGCCGTGGGTATCGACTGGACCACGGATATCGCTGTAGCACGCAGCGCCGTGGGTGATCGCGTGGCGCTGCAGGGCAATATGGATCCCATGATGCTCTTTGCTTCGCCCGAGCGAATCCGCGAAGAAGTCGCATCAATCCTGGCCGGCTTCGGTCACGGCTCTGGCCACGTGTTCAACCTCGGCCACGGCGTAACACCCGGCGTGAATCCCGATCACGTCACCGCCTTTGTCGACGCCGTCGTCGAGCTGTCACCGCAGTACCACGTCAGCTGACGCGTCAGTCGTCGCAGCAGGGCCAGCAGTGGTCCATGTCGAGCGCCGGTTGATCCGTCGCCGGCTTGCCCACGACCTTGGCGGGAACGCCCGCGACGGTGGTGTGGGGAGCGACGGGTTCGAGGACCACGCTGCCCGCGCCGACCTTGGCGCCTTCACCGACGCAGATGTTACCCAGGATCTTGGCGCCAGCGCTGATCAATACACCGTCGCAAATTTTCGGGTGCCGGTCGCCATCCTCTTTGCCCGTGCCGCCAAGCGTCACGGACTGCAGAATCGAAACATTGTTGCCTACCCGCGCGGTTTCACCGATCACCAGCCCTGTAGCGTGGTCCAGCATGATGCCGCTGCCAAGACGGGCGGCGGGATGAATGTCGACGCCGAATTTCGTGCTCACCCGATTCTGAAAGAACAGGGCGAGGGACTGCCGGTCGTGGGTCCACAGCCAATGGGCCACGCGATGCGCCTGCAGCGCGTGAAAGCCCTTGTAATAAAGGAACGGGATGTAGAGCTCATGCGTGGCCGAGTCGCGATCCAGCACCGCCAGCAGATCTGAGCGCACGGCGTCGAGAATGGCCGGGTCCGCTTCGAAGGCTTCGAGCATGACTTCGCGCAGCAACAGGGACGAGGCGGCGGGACTGTCCAGCTGATTGGCCAGATGAAAACTCAGCGAGCGCTCCAGGCGATCGTGGTTCAGAATCGTCGCGTGCAGATAGCTCGCCAGGATTGGCTCATCCGCCGCGTGACCGCGTGTCTCTTCGCAGATGCGCTGCCAGATGGGATCGTCGATACCAGGCATCATAGTGAAATTCCTCTTCGCTTCCCTTCAGGGTAGCTTATCGACCTGCACACTGGTACCGCAGGCCTTTGCATGTTCTTTATTGTCTGCGGGCGGGCCAGGATTTTTCAAGGTGTCACGAGTCCGGCTGGTGCGGGCCTCCGGACGAAGGCAGGTGGGCCCGAAGGCGCCACAGTTCGTGCCCACTTTGGCGATATTTGGCCTCAAATCGGGTCATCGGCGGGGCGTCACCCGGGCTGAGTTGCACCAGCGGGGGAATCCCCAGTTGCAAGAGCGCCACCCCGAATTCTTCGACGTAAAGCTGCCAGTTACTGCGCAGTTCCAGACGCCCACCCAGCGCAACCAGCAGCGGGAATGCCGGGTGTCCATGAACCCGCCGCCCCACATGGCCGGGCTTTGGCCAGGGGTTGGGGTACAACAAGTAGTGATGGGCTAGACCCCGTTCCTGATCCGCCAGATGGCGCCACACCGCCTCGCAGTGGGCCTGTAATAGCAGCGCGTTGTCGGGCAGGTCTGGGCGGCGGGCCAGGCGGTGCGCCGACTGATCGACCCCAATCACCAGGGCCTCGGGATGACGCGCTGCCAGCAGTCCCGTGCTCATGCCGGTGCCACAGAACGAATCCAGCACCAGTGCACCCTCATGGCCTTCAAGGCGATGGTTCAACTCCGCGAGCGCCGGCTCATCCACCGCCTGGGATGGTTTTCGCCACGGCGCCGCGCGGTGGCGCGCGACGAGCTCGACCAGACGCGGATGAACGCCGGTCTGGCTGCTGGTCACGGTACGCGAGCGCTGCTCCATGGTGGTCCTCAAAATACGGGGTGTAATCCACGGCCACGCTGCGCGAGGCGGGGTGAGAATGATACGGTGGCGCTTTCTCTGACAGCAAACTCCAACGATGCGTGAAGACTTGCGACCCTACTGGCTGAAACGGGCCTACCTGCGCTACCGCCGGTGGTACGTGGATTATTTTCTGCGACCCGAGTGCGCGTCGCTGGGCGATCATGCCACCTTTATGAAGCCCCGCTACACGATTATTTCGGGACCCAACATCCATATCGGCGACTGCTTCACCGCCGTGGCCGAGCCGATGCATCGGGTAGAGATCGGTGTGTGGGGACGCGAGACCGGCGCCGGCACTGTGCGTATTGGACACGGCGTGCTGATGAGCCCCGGGTCCCGGATCAGCGCGTCAGACGAAATCACCATTGGGGATGGTGTCATGATGGCCAACGGCACCTACATCACGGATTCGGACTGGCACACGGTTTACGACCGCACGCGACGGGCAGATGAGGCCACCCCGGTGCGTATCGGACGCAACGTCTGGCTCGGCGACCATGCCACGGTGCTCAAGGGCGTCACCATCGGCGAGAACAGCGTTGTCGCAGCGCGCGCGGTGGTGGCCCGCGACGTACCGGCGAATGTGATTGTCGCGGGCAACCCTGCCACGGTGGTGAAGGAACTCGACCCGGATCGCGAGATGATCACACGTCTGGATTACTTCAAGGACCCCGCTGGTCTGGAGCGCTTCTTCGACGAAGTGGATCGCGAAGTGCTCAGTCAGAACAGCTTCTGGCGGTGGGTGTGGTCGGTCGTGTATCCGCGGTCGCGGCGGGGGTGAGGTAGCTCGTACGGAGCTTTGGTTTTCCTTATGCGGCAATGGCTTTGCTGAGTTGCTTTCTCGAAGCGCCCAGTGACACCAGAGACTTGAACATCGCGTCGATGCTGACAGATGGATCTCCAGCTTCCATTTTTGCCACACGAGATTGGCTGGAGCCAATACGATCAGCCAGCTGAGCTTGCGTCACGTTCTGCGCCTCGCGCAACGCGCGGAGCTCTCTCGCCAAACTGAGGCGAATATCGATGAGCTCAGCCTCGATGCTGGACAGTCCGAGAAACTCGCTGGACGTGCCAATGGTGAATCCCACCGCTTCAAGCTTCTTTCGTTTATCGGCACGCATCGTCGTACTTCCTGAATCGCCGCCTGCAGTTTTCGATTACTGATTGTGGTGTATTGCTGCGCTTCTTTTGAAACACATCACCGATGAGTATTGCATCTTGATCGGTGCGATAAATCACTCGCCACCAGGAGTCCTTATCGCTGACGCGAATCTCATGGCAGCGGTGTCCAATTGTCGGCATTGGCCGGCTGTCCGGCATCGACAGTTTTTCACCGTTCTGCAGTCTTCGTAGAAGATATCCCGTTTGTATTCGGGCGCTCCTGCTCATTGGTGGAGTTTTGATTTCTCCAGCGAGCCATACAAGCGGCTTCTCTCGCCGGATCACGACGACTGATGGTATGTCAGATATGGCATAACCTCAATCCTAACTCACGCGAGCCCGCGCGTTTATGTTGTGGGCAGTTTTGGTGGATTAAAGCGGTTGGATTTCGGCTTCAGGCCGCGAGGATCAGGTATTCCAGCTCGGGCGGGCCAGCGGTTCTTCGTGCAGCAGCGCAAACTGCTCACGAAGCTCCAGCACATGTTCCGCCCAGTAGCGTTCGGTGTTGAACCAGGGGAACGCCACGGGAAACGCCGGGTCGTGCCAGCGCCGCGCGATCCATGCCGCGTAGTGCATCATGCGCAGGGTGCGTAGCGGCTCGATGAGCACCAGCTCCGCATCATCGAAGTCGTAGAACATCTCGTAACCTTCGAGCAGCGCTTCCAACTGATTCGTCTGGTCGTCGCGATCCCCGCTGAGCAGCATCCAAAGGTCCTGAATCGCCGGGCCGGTGCGACAGTCGTCGAAATCCACGAACACCGCCGTTTCATCGCGCCAGAGAATATTGCCCGGGTGGCAGTCGGCATGAATGCGAAGGGGCGTGTATCGGCAGGCCGCAAAACGCGCTTCGATCAGTGCCAGCAGGTCCTGCGTGAGCGTGCCATAGGCCTGGTTCAGCGTCGGGGGAATGAAGTCGTTACTTAGCAGAAACTCACGGCTGTCGGTGCCGTAGCTTTTGATGTCGATCTCGGGACGATGGTCAAAATCTGCGGCGGCGCCGATGGCATGCAGGCGGCCCAGGGCGCGACCGAGCAGCTCTGTGGTGTCGAGGTTGTCCAGTTCGGGAGCGTGGCCTCCGAAGCGTGGAAACAGCGAAAACACGAACTCGCCGTCGCGATGGACGCTCGTGCCGTCGTCAAGCGCCAGCGGCGCGACCACGGGCCATTCCGCCGCGGTGAGTTCGGCGCAGAAGCGGTGCTCCTCCAGTATTTGTTCGTAGCTCCAGCGGTCCGGACGGTAGAACTTGGTAATGAGCGGCGTCGCCTCATCGATGCCGATCTGGAATACGCGGTTCTCGTAGGAATTCAGCGCCGTGAGGCGTCCGTCGCAGGCATAGCCCAGCCCTTCCACGGCGTCGAGAATTCGCTCGGGCGTGAGTGCGCTGTAGGGGTGATCGTTCACGGGCCTTCGTCTCCCAGCAGGGCGGTACTTTTGATCTGGGCGTAAACCTTGTCACCCTCGCGCAGCGCCAGCTGGTCCCGCGAGCGCCGCGTGATACGCGCCAACAGAAACTGCTCCTGGAGCCCAAGGCGAAGCAGGCAGTGAGCCGGTCCGAGATCGCGGATATCGGTGATCGTTACCGGCAAGACGTTAAGAATGCTGCTGCTCACTGGTGGCTCCCGGCAGATGCTCACGTCGCGGGCGGGAATACGCAGGCGTCGCAGGCGCTGGCGAACGCTCGTGGCGCTGACCCACAAGGATTGCTCCGCCACGCGCAACTCCGTGAGCCCGTACTGCGCATCCTGTTCGCCGACCTCAACATCAAGTAGCGCGGCGGCGTTGTCTTCCATGGCCAATTGCGTGTCCAGGCTGCTGGCCAGCTCCAGTAGGGGACCGCAGGCAGTAACGCGACCGTGATCCAGCATCACCAAGTGGTCGGCTATGGCGCAGACCTCCTCGATCTGGTGACTTACGTAGATCATGGGTGTAGCGCTCTCGCGGGCGACGCGCTGCAGGCAGGCCAGGCACTCGCTGGCGGCGCTGCGATCCAGGTTGGCCAGGGGTTCATCCAACAACAGCAGGCGTGGACCACGAAGCAGCGCGCGGGCAATGGCCACGCGTTGCTGCTGGCCCGCCGACAGGCTTTGCACTGGTCGTGACTGCAGCTCCGTAATGCCCAGCCATTGGCTGACCTCGCTGCGCGATGGCGCTGTGCCAAACGCGCGCTGCTCGGCGTAGGCAAGATTGCCCGCGACATCCAGATGGGGGAACAGACGCGCATCCTGAAACACGTAGCCAATGCCACGCCGCCACGGCGGCACGCAATGCGTTGCGCTCTGCCAGCACTGGCCATCGACTGTGAGTTCCACCGAATCCAGGTCATCGCGCTGCCCGGCGATGGCATCCAGCACGGTGGTTTTACCACTGCCGCTGGGACCGAACAGCGCGGTGACGCCCTGCAGAGGCAGCGTCTGGGCTGCTTGCAGGGTGAAATCCCCGGCGCGGTGATGAATTGATAACTGCAGTTCGCTCATCGACCCAGGCGCCATCCGCGGTCTCGGTAGAGCAGTACCAGTAGTGTCAGCGAAAACAGTACCAGTCCCAGGGCCAGGCGGTGGGCACTGCCGTAATCCATGGCTTCCACGTGATCGTACAGGGCGATTGACAGCACCTGGGTTTCGCCGGGAATGTTGCCGCCGATCATCAGCACCACGCCGAATTCGCCCACGGTGTGGGCAAAGCCCAGGGCGGCGGCGACGAGCAGACTGCGCCGGCAAAGCGGTAGCACAACACTGCGGAACTGGTCAGCGGGTGTCGCGCCAAGCGTTGCCGCCGCCGCCAGTGAGCTTGCGGGAACTGCGCGAAACGCCTGCTGCAGCGGCTGCACCACAAAGGGCAGGGAGTAGATAACGGAACCGATCACCAGCGCAGAAAAACTGAACGCCAGTTGATCGCCTGTCAGTTGCTGCCAGACCTGGCCGGGCAGAGCATCCGGTGCCAGGGCGATGAGCAGGTAAAAGCCCAGCACCGTGGGCGGTAACACCAGCGGGAGCGCCACCAGCGCCTCGATAAACGCAATGTGCAGCCCGCGGCGGCGCGACAGCCACCAGGCGAGGGGCGTGCCGAGCAGCATCAATATGACCGTGCTGACCAACGCCAGGCGCAGCGTCAGACCTACCGCCGCCCATTCCGTGGGACTCATGGGCAGGCCTCGTAGCCCCGGGCCTGCAGCAGCGCTTGCGCCGGTTTGGTGAGGTAGTCCAGAAACGCCTTTGCCTGCTGCGGACGCGTGGATGCAGCGCTGATCAGCGCGTATTGCTCGATGGGCTCGTGCCAGTCCGCGGGAATCAGTACGCCGGCTTCCGGGCTGAGCGAGCGAGCCACCAGGGCGAGATCCGCTGCACCGCTGTGCCAGAACTGAAAAGCCTGCTGAACGTTGGCGCCCATCACTACACGGCGCTTACCGGCATCGGCCACGTCAGCGCGTTCGAGCACCGCCAGGGCGGCCTGCCCGTAGGGCGCGCTGCGGGGATTGGCCATGGCCAGGCTGCGCTCGCTGTCGGCCAGTTCGGCACGCCAATCCGCACTGTTCGCCCCCAGCAAAACCAGTCGACCCAACGCATAGCAGGTGGGTTCGACCAATGCGTGGCCAGCTTCGGCAAGCGCGTTGGGCCGTTGCCGGTCTGCAGCGAGCAGAACATCGAAGGGGGCACCACGCTGGAGCTGGCTGGCGAGCACACCGGTGGATGCGCTGCTGATGGTGATGGGAATCCCTTGCTCTCGCTGGAAGCGTTCAGCGATATGCCCGGCAGCATCGCGAAAGTTGGCAGCCACTGCGATGCGCAGCGGCTGCTGTGCACCGACACCGTCGATGGTTACGCAAAGCAGTGCCGCCGCCGTCACAATCCTGACGAGCGTGGTCCATGTCAGGTCAGAAGAACGTGGGCGCATCCAGCCATTGTAAATCAGCTCGCTGGTGACCGGGTGGGTGTTCGTGCCAGGCACCACAGGTGGACCTCACGTGCTCCGGCCTCTCGCAATACTGTGACCATCGCGTTGGCGGTGGCGCCAGTGGTGCAGACGTCGTCGATAAGCAGAACCGACAGGTCGCGCACGCATCCTCGCACTGCAAAGGCATGGCGCAGTTGCGTGTGACGTTGATTGCGCGTCGCGCCGGCCTGGCCGCGCGTGGCACGGGTGCGTACGAGGCGAGGCTGGGACGCTCTTGCAATAGCACCGGCACCGGCCAGACCCAAGGCCGCGCGCAGGGCCTCGGCCTGATTGAATCCGCGGCGGAACTCGCGCCACCAGTGCATGGGGGTGGCGAGCACAACGTCGTATGGTGGTGGGCCGACGGAAGCCGTGCGCATCAGCCGGGCTGCCGTCGCCGCCAGGTGTTCCTGTTTCTCGTACTTCCAGCGGGTGATGAGCCAGGCGATGTGTGGCTCGTAGACGTAGGGCGCGGTGATGCTGTCCAGCAGCCTGGATCGGGGCCGCTGGCAGGTGGGGCAGGGGGCTCCACGGCAGTCCGGTAGTGCGCAGAAAGGGCAGGCACCCGTGTTGGGCATCAGGGCCTCATGGCAGTAGAAACAAATTGCCGACGAATCTGAGCTCTGGTCGCAAAACAGACAGCGATGAGGCGCGAGTGCATTGAGTGCGGTTGAGAGCGCTTGCAAAAACGCTTGAGCAAACTTCACTTGCCACCTTCGAAGGTCTGTTGACGCTACCGACAGTGTGACCTTCGAGCGAGGGAATTTGAGAATCTGTGTTTGATCAAAATCGACCAGACCAGACGCCTCGTCTCAGCATCTATCTATTATCGGACTCACCACTGTCTTCTCGCGCCAACCACGCCTCGCGCCTGAAGCGGGTGTTTTCAGGCAGCTTGCCCTGGGCATGGGTCGGCGCCGCCAGCATGGTCCGGGTCCGTTGATCTGCCGTCTTGATGAGCTGCGGTATCAGCGGCGCTTCGGGCAAGTTGTGCCAGTATTTTTTGGGCATCTCGCGACACATGGCCTGCACCTTGAGCCGCGCGGGATTGAAGATATGCGCGTAGTAGCAGCGCCAGTAATCTTCGAGTGCATCCTGCTGGGGCACCTGCGAGGGGTCGGATCCCGCGCCAACGTAGAGCTGTTGTTGCTGCCAGTGCAGACTCTGGTAGGGACTGACGATGGACCAGTCCATGTTGTGAAAACGCCGACAGAAGAACTCGGCGTTGAGGTTGAGAATAAAGTGCTCGGGCTCGAACCAGGCGATAAACGCTGTCTGTTCCGGATTTGCCGGGGTCGACACGTCGCGAAGAGATACCTCTCTGAATCGCACGAAGGCGCGCATCTTGTGTCGATCCCGGCCGACTTCCTTCGCCCACTGATTTGCCCGATGCACCATGGGGTCCAGGCTGTTGGCCAGCAGCTCGCGTTCCCCATGAGAGATTCGCCACAGCAGGCGGTACAACAGATCAAAGCGCGCGGGGTCGCTGTGGCTGGCGGCAAAGCGGGCGAGGTCGACGAAGCGACGGCTGACCTTCAACGGGGTGGCCCTACGTTGCTCCGGTAGATAGCCGGGGCTCCGAACTTCGTCGTCCACTGCAAACAGATCCTGTGCGGGACCTGTGCACCAGCTGACCTGCTCTGGTGGTATGCCATCGGTCAGCAGATGGCGGGCCACCGGCTGCCAGTCGGTGAAGTCGCTACAGGGTTCAAGGTCGACGACAGGCATTCAAAAAAGCGCCAGCTGCGGGGTGTCGTTTTCGGTCAGTTGCGCGCGCAACGTGGCGTTATCGGTTTCTCTGCCCGGGTGATAGTCCGCAGCGCTGACAAAGGGTTTTATCTTTTTGAGACTCAGGCGCATGGCCTTCAGGTCCGCAAGGCGCAGCCGCCGAAAGCGCCGCGTAGACAGAATACGCTGCACGTTCCGCGGCCCGAGGCCGGGCACGCGCAGCAGTTGCTCCCGGCTTGCGCGGTTTACATCTATCGGGAACCAGTCGCGATGGCGCAAGGCCCAGGCAAGCTTGGGGTCGATGTCCAGATCCAGCATTGGTTGCCGGGTATCGTCCACCAGTTCGTTGACGTCAAACCGGTAGAAGCGCAGCAGCCAATCCGCCTGATACAGGCGATGCTCCCGCACCAGCGGTGGGGATTGCAGGGGCAGGGCGCTACTGGCATCGGGGATGGGGCTGAAGGCCGAGTAATAGACGCGACGCATACCGAACTGACGATAAAGGCGGTGGCTGTTGTGCAGAATGATCGCGTCGTTGCTGTCGTCGGCCCCCACGATCATCTGGGTACTCTGTCCGGCGGGGGCAAAGCGTTCTTGCCTGGGCGGACGGCGCTTTACCCGCAGCGTTGGTTTGCTTTTATGCGGTAGCTGTTTTCGAGCTTGTTGCCTGTCTTCGCGCGATTCGTCGATGTGATCCTTCAGGCGCGCCATGGAGTGCTGAATGGCGCGGTGATTTTTTTCGGGGGCAAACCGTTCGAGGCCCTGGTTCGTCGGCATCTCGATATTGATGCTGAGTCGATCGGCGTATCGCCCGGCGAGCGCATGCAGGCGAGGGTCCGCATCCGGAATGGTCTTGAGGTGAATGTAGCCACCAAAAGCATGGTCTTCGCGCAGGCTGCGCGCGACCTCCACCAGTTGCTCCATGGTGTAGTCCGGGTCGCGAATCACCCCGGAGCTCAGAAACAGCCCCTCAATGTAATTGCGCCGGTAGAAGCCCAGGGTCAGATCGACCACCTCGCTGGTCGTGAACCGCGCCCGCTGTACGTTGCTGGAGTGTCGATTGACACAATACAGGCAGTCATAAATGCACAGGTTGGTGAGCAATATTTTGAGCAAAGAGATGCAACGGCCGTCTGGGGCATAGCTGTGGCAGATACCCATGCCGCCCGAGGTCGAGCCGATACCCGTCGACGAGGCTTTCGCGTCGCGGCTGATTGTGCCACTTGATGCGCACGACGCATCGTATTTGGCTGCATCGGCAAGAATCGCGAGTTTTTGTATCAACTCCAAGGTGCTGACCTCTGGTGTGGGTTTTTCGCCCAAATTTCTGCGGGCAAGCCGTTTTGGGCAGAGGCCTCGAAACGAGCTACGCCGCCGTGAGATGAGCCCACCCGGCCTCATGTTCGAGGTGGTGCCATAGTGGTTAAATATACAGTAACTGTATAAACGAACAGTGGTTTGTCAAGGCATTGTCGCGTTGCCTGCATCATCCGAACTGTGTCGGTGGGCGTAGACCTCAACATCTACGAAATCAGGTGTAAAAGGACCGTATTCGTGTCTTTACGTATTTTCTACGACAGTCGTTGCCCGCTCTGCGTGATAGAGATGAAGGCCCTGACGGAGCGTGACGCTACCGGGCAGATCGAACTCGAAGACATCTGGCAGGAAGGGTTCAGCGAGCGGTTTCCCACGATTGATCCGCAGCAGGCCAATCGCATTCTGCATGCCCAGGACGACTCCGGTCGGGTGTTGCTGGGCCTGGATGTCACCGCCGAAGCCTGGGCTCGGGTGGGCATTCGCCGCTATCGCGTCCTGCGCTGGCCCGTGCTGCGATCGGTCGCTGACATCTTCTACCGCCTCTTTGCGCGCTATCGCTACGGCATCTCTCGGGTGCTGACAGGGCGTGCCCGGCTTTGCCCAGAAGAGGGCTGTGTTACAGCGAGTAACCCGGCGGAACCTCATTCGTGAACACCCTGGTGATTGGCGCCGGTGGAGGCATCGGTCAGGCGGTCTGTCGTGCCGCCCTTGATCGCGGCGACAACGTGCTCGCGATCAGTCGAGGCGCGCCGCCTTTGCAGCATGCCCGCTTACGGCACCTCGAAGGTGCGGCCAATGAGCACGAAGTTGCGGCGGTCGTCGCGCAGTTGGAGGACTATGGGGGACAGATTCAGCGCGTGGTTATCACGACCGGCGTACTCCATAGCGATGCTGAGCCGCGGTTGTTTCCCGAAAAACGTCTCGAAGACATCAATGCGGCGCAGCTTGAGCAGAGCTTCGCCGTGAACACGGTGCTGCCGTTACTCTGGGTGGCCCGGCTGCTGCCGGTGCTCAAAGGCAAGGACCCCTGTGTGCTGGCTGCATTGAGCGCACGGGTGGGAAGCATCGGCGACAATCGCCTCGGCGGCTGGTACAGCTATCGCAGCAGCAAGGCGGCGCTGAACATGGCCCTGCAAACGGCCGCGGTGGAATTTGCCCGCCGAGCCGCCAACGTAAAACTACTGGCGTTCCACCCCGGTACGACCGACACGACGCTCTCGCGACCGTTCCAGTCCGGCGTGCCCGAGGGCAAATTGTTTACACCGGATTTTGTTGCTGCTCAGCTGTTCAGTATCAGCGATGGTCTGGCGCCTGATGGCACCCTGAGTTATCTCGATTGGCAGGGGCAGCCGATCGATTGGTGATGGGATCGTTAGATCGGTGAGACGCCTGTGGGCGGCAGGGTGCGGTACGACACCCCGTTCTCACCCTGCCGTGTGGGTCGCCTCAGGCCAGCGACCGCAACATCCACGCCGTTTTTTCGTGCTCGCGCATGCGATCCGAGATCAGGGCCGCCGACGATTCGTCGTCTGCCTCCTGTGCTTTGGCCAGGGCTTCGCGGCAGGTACGCACCACCTGCTCGTGGGACGCCGTGAGAATGCGCACCATCTCTTCGGCGGCAATCGTGCCCTCTACCTCTTCGATCTTGCTGAACTGCGCGAACTCGCGATACGTGCCGGGCGCGGGTGCACCGAGGGTGCGGATGCGCTCGGCGATCTCGTCCACGGCGGTTGCCAGTTCGGTGTACTGCTCTTCGAACAGCAGGTGCAGGTCCCGAAAACGGGGACCCGTTACGTTCCAGTGAAAATTGTGCGTTTGCAAGTACAGGGTGTAGCTGTCTGCCAGCAAATGCTTGAGGCTCTCAGCGACGCTGGCGCGGTGCTGCGAGTCGATACCAATATTCATTGATTCCATGATTCGTTACCTCCGTGAGGGTTTGGGAATAGCTTAGCCAACCACCTTTTATTGGTAAAACAGATTGTTTTGTTAAATATAATCGTATTTAGCGATTTGATAGTTGAGCCACTCCTCACGTTTTAAACCATGCAATACCACAAGAATTGGCTATAATAGGTTTCAAGTTAACACCGAACACATGGCGGATGGGTGTCGACAAGTCCCATCTGCCATCACCGCCAACGCAAAACCAGGGAGGTTTCCCATGCCCACATACAAGGCACCCTTGCGCGATATCCAGTTCGTGATGAACGAAGTTCTCGACACCGAGAACCTTTACCAGTCGCTGCCCGGCTACGAAGAAGCTACGCCGGACCTGATGAACGCCATCATCGAAGAGGGCGCGAAATTCGCCGAGAATGTACTGGCACCGCTGAATCAGTCCGGTGATGAAGAAGGCTGCACCTGGAGTGAAGACGGCGTAACGACTCCGGAAGGATTCGCCGACGCCTACAAGCAGTACGTCGAAAACGGCTGGCCGGCGCTCTCTGCCGACGCGGAGTTTGGCGGTCAGGACATGCCGAACATGCTCGGCATCGTGATCAATGAACTCGCCGGTACCGCCAACTGGTCCTGGCTGATGTACCCGGGCCTGTCCCACGGCTGCATCAAGACCCTGGAAGAGCATGGCTCCCCCGAGCAAAAGGCCCAGTACCTGCCCAACCTGATCACCGGTCAGTGGACAGGCACCATGTGCCTCACCGAATCCCATTGCGGATCAGACCTGGGCCTGCTGCGCACCAAGGCCGAACCGCAGGCGGATGGCTCTTACGCCATCACTGGCACCAAGATCTTTATCTCGGCCGGTGAGCACGATATGTCTGACAACATCGTGCACATCGTGCTCGCGCGCCTGCCCGATGCCCCCGAAGGCACCAAGGGTATCTCGCTGTTTGTGGTCCCCAAGGTCAACGTCAACGACGACGGCAGCCTGGGTGAGCGCAATGCCGTGCACTGCGCGTCCATCGAGAAAAAGATGGGCATCAAGGCCTCGGCCACCTGCGTGATGAACTTTGACGGCGCCAAGGGTTACCTGATCGGTGAGCACGGCAAGGGCCTGAACATGATGTTCACCTTTATGAATACCGCGCGCATCGGTACCGCGATTCAGGGTCTGGCCCACGCGGAGCTGTCGTATCAGGGCGCTCTGGAATACGCCAAAGAGCGTTTGGCCATGCGCAGCCTGACCGGCCCGAAAAACCCCGACGGCCCTGCCGACCCCATCATTGTGCACCCCGACGTGCGTCGCATGCTGTTAACGCAGAAAGCGATCGCCGAAGGCAGCCGCGCCATGCTGTACTACCTGGCGCAGTTGGGCGATGTGGTGGATCGCGCCGACGAGGAACGTGCCAAGAGTGCGGACGATCTGATGGCGTTGCTGACCCCCATCGCCAAGGCCTTTGTCACAGAAGCCGGATATGAGGCCGCCAACCACGGTGTGCAGATCTACGGCGGTCACGGCTTTATTCGCGAGTGGGGCATGGAGCAGATCGTGCGCGATGCGCGTATTTCGATGCTCTACGAAGGCACCACGGGCATTCAGGCCCTGGACCTGCTGGGCCGCAAGGTACTGGGCTCCGGCGGTAAGCTGCTGATGGGCTTCACCGAGCAGATGGGTGCCTACGCCGACGCTCACAGCGACGAGGCCTACAAGGATTTCATCGAGCCCCTGAAAACCTACAAAGACGAGTGGCTGACCATGTCCCTCGAGGTGGGTGGCAAGGCAATGGAAAACGCCGACGAAGCCGGGGCAGCCGCGGTGGATTACCTGATGTACTCCGGCTACGTGGTGCTGGCTTACTTCTGGGCCCAGATGGCCGTGGTAGCAACCAACAAGATCAAGGCGGGCGAGGGCGACACGGCGTTCTACGAAGCCAAGCTGCATACGGCGCGTTTCTACTTTGACCGCCTGTTGCCGCGCACGGCCATGCACAAGGCGGCGCTGCTGTCAGGCGCCGACAACCTCATGGCCATGCCCGAGGAAATGTTCGCCTTTTGAGCAGCCTGATTGTTCCCCGCGATCGATGCGGGGATGCATTTCACCTCGACGGGCGCGATAATTCGCGCCCGTTTTCGTTTTGGGAATAACCCCATGACCGACGACAAAACTGCCGCCCCTGAGCAACCCGCCACACAGGCGAATGACCAGGGCCCGCGGCTGTACCCCGAAGACCAGGAACGCGTGGATGCGTTTTTGAAACGTGGCGTGAACTCGGTCGAACGCAAACCGTTCCGGCCGCTCTACCTGATGATTATGCTGATCGTGGTGGTGGGTGGTCTGAGCCTGTTCAGCCAGCTTTTGGCCCGTCTGGCGGGGGTTGAGTGATCCCGGTGCTGGGGCGGTGCAGTGTATCTCGGCGCGCCATTTCTGGTATTATCGCGCGCCTCGCGTTCGCGATGTCGGTGTGTAGCGCAGCCTGGTAGCGCACTTCCTTCGGGAGGAAGGGGTCGGAGGTTCAAATCCTCTCACACCGACCATTTCACAAATTTAGCAGTGTCCAGCAACATCCTGGAGCCGCTATAAACACCGGGTATACGCTGCAAAAGCGTGTTGTAGTCCCCGTTCGCTTGTGCCAGCCTTGAGATAGAGAGCCCTGTCGGGCGGGTTGCTGGGTCAAGGATGCTAATCGCATCAGCCTGATTACGGACCCATTTGACGGCAGGGCTTTCGCTTTTCGGCCTTCATGTGCTGACACCTGCGGACGCGAACTCGTCACACCCCTCCTCGCGCCGCGTATCCTCCAGGTAACGAATTTTCCATTCCCCGTCCGTTTTGCGCATCACAAAAAGATCCACACCACAGTGGTGGAACACCCCATCAACAAAGATGTTGTAAGGCGTCCAGGCCATGGCCAGTTCACCGTCGATCAGCACGGTCTCGTCAAAGGTCACTTC
>JAUIMF010000150.1 GCA_030433415.1 Gammaproteobacteria bacterium
CGCCCGCTTTCTCGGGGTCAGCGAAATGATCATCGGCCTCACTATCGTCGCCGTGGGCACCAGCCTGCCCGAACTCGCAGCCACTGTTGGTTCCGCGCTGAAGGGCCACTCGGACATCGCCATCGGCAATGTGGTGGGCTCAAACATCCTTAACATCCTTGCTGTGCTCAGCGTTCCCGGCCTGGTGACCCATACCGCTATCGACCCGGTTTCCCTGTGGCGCGATTGCGGCATGATGCTGGCGCTGACCGTTGCCCTCGCGCTATTCGCCTACGGAATCAACTCCCGGGCAGTCATCACCCGCTTCGAAGGAGTCGTGCTGCTGGCCGCGTGGCTCGGGTACAACACCCTGCTGATTCAACAGGTGCCACATTGAAGTTCCCAACCAGCGCCCCTGAGGGCTTACCCGAGGGCGTACCCGAGGGCGTACCCGAGGGCTTACCCACGGGGTTTCCTAAGGACAGGGCCGCGCGCCTTACGGCAATTTCGTTCGACATCGACGGTGTCCTCACCGATGGCCGCATCACCTACACGGACGATGGGCTGGAGATCAAATCGTTTCACGTGCAGGACGGCGCGGCGTTGAAGCTGCTCATGGCCAACGGCATCCAGGTGGCGCTCATTACCGGCCGCGAGTCACCAATCGTCGAGCGCAGAGCCCGCGAGCTCGGCATCGAGCACGTCTACCAGGGCAGCGAGCATAAAGCAGCGGCCTTCGAAGACTTTCTCGCCAAAACAGGCGCAGAACCGTGGCAGAGCGCCCACGTGGGCGATGACCTGCCGGATCTGGTGCTGTTCGATCAGGTGGGGTTGTCCGTAAGCGTGCCCAACGGGCACCCGACGGTGCAGCAACGTGCCGACTGGGTGACCACCACACCCGGCGGCGCAGGTGTGGCGCGCGAGCTCGCCGAGCTGCTCCTGAGGAGCCAGGACAAATGGACCTACTGAAACGCACCATCACCTTTGTCGGCGCCGCGGTGCTGGTGCTCGCCGTATATTTTGGCGGGCCTGGGCAGCAGCCGAACGAGGAGGTCGAAGCAGGCCTGCCGCCGGAGCTTGCCGAAGAGCCGGACGTGTACCTGAAAGACGCCACCATCACCGAATTCGCAGCCAGCGGTGCACGTAAGTACGCGCTGTTTGCCACCCGGATGGACCGCTTCGATGACGAGGCGCTGACCCGTCTGGTAGCGCCGGAGCTGAACATGGACAACCCGGACGCACAACCCTGGGATATGCGCGCCGAGCGCGGGGTGATTACCCGCAAGCCCGGAGAACGCGACGATGTGGTGGTATTGAACGATAACGTCGAGCTCCAACAGCTCGATCCGCTGACCGGCCTCACCCGCTTGTCGATCCGGTCGGACATGCTGGAGGTGTACCCCCACCGTCAATACGCGCAGACCGACCAGGATGTTATGATCGATACGGAAGTCGGGCGCACGTTGGCGTCAGGCATGCGAGGCGACCTGAAGGCCGGGCAGTTGTCCCTGTCTTCAGACCCGGTTCAGCCGGTGCACACGATCGTGCTGCCGCAGCAGTTTAAAGAACAGCAAACGACAGACTGATGAGCTTCAGAAACCTGCCATTGGCAGCGCTGCTTATCCCAGTGTTGCACTTCCTCGCGCCGGCGGCGCAGGCGCTGCCAGATGACGCGGACAAGCCCATCCACATCACCGGTAAAACCGCGCAGATCGATCAGGTGAAGCAGACACTCGTGTATCGTGGCGATGTGCGCATCGATCAAGGCACACTGCGCGTGGTCGCCGATGAGATGACCGTGGAGTATGAAAACGAGCGCGTGGTGAAAATCGTTGCTCGCGGTACGCCCGCCCGCTATCAGCAGCAGCTGGCAGAAGACCAGGGCCACGTGCGCGCCGACGCCAATACCATCGTCTACCATACTCAGGCCGAAGCCCTGGATCTGGAGGGGGGTGCGCGCCTGCTGCAACACGGCAACGAGCTGACCGGTGAACGCATCCGCTACGATATCGTGCAGGGTAAGGTGGACGCACAGGCCACAGGCAGCGGTCCGGTACGCATGATTCTCCAACCGGCACGCATGTTCCGTTGACCGCGCTCACCGCCACCGCGCTGAAGAAGCAGTACGGCGCGCGCATCGCCGTAGAAGACGTGAGCCTGGCGGTCAACACCGGCGAGATCGTCGGCCTGCTCGGGCCCAATGGGGCAGGCAAAACCACCTGTTTCTACATGATCGTCGGCCTCATCCGCCCTGATGCTGGCCGCATCACCGTCAACGACACCGACATCACCCGATCGCCAGTGCACAAGCGTGCGCGCCTGGGCCTCGGCTACCTGCCGCAGGAAGCAAGCGTATTTCGCACACTGTCCACAGAGAACAATCTCAAAGCTGTGCTGGAGCTGCGCCGCGACCTGTCCCGCAAACAGCGCCTGGCCATGCGCGAGCAACTGCTGGCGGAATTCCACCTCGAGCACGTGCGCAAGTCCCGCGGCGAGCAGCTTTCCGGCGGCGAGCGGCGACGGCTGGAAATCGCCCGGGCGCTGGCTACGCAACCCCAGTTCATTCTGCTCGACGAACCATTTGCCGGAGTGGACCCCATCTCCGTTGCAGACATCAAAGCCGAGATCAAAAGCCTTGCCGACCGCCGCATTGGCGTGCTCATCACCGATCACAACGTGCGTGACACGTTAGACATCTGTGATCGCGCTTACATAGTCAGTGAAGGGCACATCATTGCGGAAGGTGAGCCTCTTGCCATACTGGCGGATGAGAAAGTCCGCAACGTCTATCTCGGAGAAGGATTCAAACTCTGAAGC
>JAUIMF010000080.1 GCA_030433415.1 Gammaproteobacteria bacterium
TATGCGCCGGGCAGCCATATTGGCAATCCACCACCTTATGAAAGTATTCGGGGTCGGTGATATCAGTCGGTTTCACAGCCGGTTGTTTCCTCCACGCTGCTACCCCCCCCTGGGGATGGCGTTATCAGTTATTGTCTTGCGGCTGGTGATTGTGCCATTTCTGCGCGCGATTTTCAGTTAAATTGCACATAGATTGCCGCGAACGTGCTCACAACTTGCGAACTCATAACAATAATTTGGGGGGTCTATGAAACGCCTGTTTATCTCGCTCGGTATCGTGCTGGCGCTGGTGCTGGGTGCCTACTACTTTGCCGTACACACGGTGGCGGGACAGGACGCGCTGCTCGCACGCGCAGCGGCTAATATCGCGCGTCAGTCCGACCCGGAATCGCCGGGGTTGCGCGTGCATGTCTGCGGCAGCGCGGCACCCCTGCCCGCTCCCGGGCGGGCCAATGCCTGCATCGCCGTACTCACTCCCGAGCACTTTTTTATTGTGGATGCCGGCAGTGGCTCCTCGCGCAACCTGGGGCTGGCCCAGCTCCCCATGCAGCGCCTTGATGGGGTGCTGCTGACGCACTTTCATTCGGACCACATCACGGACCTGCCCAACATCAACGTGAATGCCTGGGCAACAGGGCACGAAGGCCCCCTCAAGGTGTACGGTCCCCCAGGGGTCGCGCAGGTCGTTGCGGGCTTCAATACCGCCCTCGCCCCAGACCGCAACTATCGCAGCGCCCACCACGGCGAAGACATGCTGCCACCGGCCTGGGGAATCATGGATGCGGTGGAACACCCCCTGAACGCGACGATGAGCTTTGGTGACCTGACCATCACCTCGTTCGCTGCTTCCCATGAACCCGTGGAGCCCGCCGTCAGCTACCGCTTTGATTACCGTGGGCGGTCCGTGGTGATTACCGGTGATACGCGGGTGACCGAGCGTCTGCGCGCCATGGTGGATGATGCGGACCTGCTGCTGACCGATGCCTTGTCGCTGCCCATCGTGAGCGCAATGCACCAGGGTGCGGTCGCGGGCGGCAGAGAGCGCGTTGCCCGGATTCTTGTTGATATTCAGGACTACCACGCCTCGGTCGCCGATGTGGCAGCGCTGACCCGAAGCACCGGTGTGAGCATGACGGCGCTCTACCATCTGGTGCCGGGGCCGCGAAATGCCGTGATGGAGAACATCTTCAGGCGTGAATTCACCGACAATATGGTGCTCACGCACGACGGCATGGAGTTTGAACTTCCACCCGATTCCGGGGCGATAACGATCAGGGACTGACAACGTCGTGGAATCCGCCACCAGATAATCACGCTGATTTTGTACAAAGGGGGCGCGACCAATCATTCGACGCAAGTAGCGCAATCAATGCAGAAAATTTCATAAATCACGTCTAAGCTGGGAGACATGATGTTGACGACGTGGATCCGAATTCTTTCCATCGGGGGCCTGGTAGGTATCGGTGCAGTGGCCAGCTGGGCCGCGCTGGATACCGCATTCCACCTCACAGGCGACTACGAGTTCTGTACTGGCTGTCACTCCTATGCCCCCATTGCCGCCTCGTACCGCGAAGACCGTCACGGCGGCAACAACCCCACGGGCATGCGCGCGGCCTGCAACGACTGCCACCTGCCCCACGACAATTCTCTGCACTACTTTTTCGTCAAGGCCAGGCACGGCGTGGTGGATCCAGTGATGGAGATCATCAAGGCCCCCGAAGACATTGACTGGCATGGGAACCGCCAGCACCGCGAACGGTTTGTGTATGACTCTGGCTGCCTGTCGTGCCACAAGTATCTGCAGAAACAGACACAGCAGAATCCCAAGGCGTTTCGCCCACACCGTGATTATTTTGCTGCTCCGTCAGAGCACAGCTGCGTCGGATGCCACGAGCACGTGGGGCATCACCGCCTGGGTTATCACCTTGAACAAGCGGGCTGGCAACGCCCTTTGGAGGAATCACCGTGACCCGACTGCATCATCTTCTTGCCCTGATCTGTCTGACGCTTGTGGCCAATGCAGCCCTGGCGGAAACGAGCGCCGGCAGCCTTGCAACGGTAAAAACCCTGCAGGTGAACCGACACCTGAGCGAGGACGGCAAGGCCTGTATCGATTGTCACCGGGATGTATCACCGGGTCAGGTGGCGGACTGGAAAGAAAGCCGCCACGCCCATGCCGGCGTATCCTGCATCGACTGTCACGCGGTGCCTGAAGATTCCCCGATGGCCGTGCGTCATGCCAACACCTCGGACACCCGGGTGTTTGTATCACCGCTGGTATCGCCAAAAACCTGCGGTCGCTGCCACGCCGACGCGAAAAAACAATTCGACGCCAGCGGGCACTTTCGTGCGTATCGTCAGATCATTCCCAAAGACAGCCTGCACGCCCTGGTGCAGGTGCATGAGGGCCAGGCAATCCCCGAGCTGCAAAATGCGCCGGACGAGACAGGGTGCATGCAGTGCCACGGCACCGAGATCAAGCTTGATGAGCACAACCGGCCCACACCGCAGACCTGGCCCAACAATGGCATGGGCAATATCTACCCCGACGGTGCCACGGGCAGCTGCACCGCCTGCCACAGCCGCCACCGCTTCGACATTGCCGAAGCGCGCAAACCCAACGCATGTGCTTCGTGCCATCTCGGCCCGGATCACCCCAACATCGAGATCTTCAATAACTCCAAGCATGGCCACATTTACAACACTCAAGGCGATGACTGGAACTGGGATTCCGCTCCGGACGCCTGGGAACCGGGGGACTACCGCGCCCCCACCTGCGCCACCTGCCACATGAGCGGCATCGGCGAACTGAGCGTGACGCACAATGTCAGCGAGCGCCTTTACTGGAACCTGTGGGCCAAGCGCTCCGATGTGCGCGGTTCCGACGACGTCATGAGCCCGCTGCTGGGAGATGGCCCTGCGGGCCGCGAAAAAATGAAGAAGGTCTGTAGCAACTGCCACACGTCCACGCATACGGATGGTTTTTTCGCCCAGGGAGACAAGGCGGTACGTCTGTACAACGAAGGGTATTACGAACCCGCCACGGCCATGCTGACGGAGTTACGCGAAGCGGGCCTGCTCAAGGACAACCCCTGGACCGACGACTTTCAGATCACCTACTACTATCTGTGGCATCATCAGGGACGCCGTGCTCGCCAGGGCGCCATGATGGGCGCTCCGGACTATGCGCACTGGCATGGCTTCTTTGAGTTGCAGCAGGATCTGTACAAGCTGCAGCAGATTCACGCCCGGCGCATGGAGTCCGGCCTGATCGAGTAGCAGTGACGCCTCAGGTGGCTGAGGCGTCGTAGATGCTACCGATCGTGGAGTCCAGCGTCGCATTGAACTCATCGTCGGACTGCTGGGCGCTCAAACCCTCGGTCAGTGCACGAGAGAAACTGGCGACCACACCGGCATTGCGGCTGAGACGACTGTTGGCCTCTTCGCGGGAATAGCCTCCCGAGAGTGCCACAACGCGCACCACCCTGGGATGATCCACGCACGCGCCGTAGAAACCGTCTTCTTCGGGCAGCGTGAGCTTAAGCATGACCTTGTCATTCTCACCCAGGGCATCAAGCTGCTTCAGCAACTCACCGCGCAGCAGAACTTCTGCCTCGGTTTTTGCGGGGCAGTGAATATCCACCTCGGGCTCGATAATGGGCACCAGACCGGCGGCGATGATGCGGCGGCCAATCTCGAACTGCTGCGCGACGATGGCGGCGATACCTTCAGCCTCGGCCTGTTTGATCACAGAGCGCATCTTGGTGCCAAAGATCCCCGCAGCCTTCGCGCGGGCCAACAGCGAGTCCAGCTCTGGCATGGGCTTCATGAGCTGCACACCGCCCTCTTCGTCGGCGAGCCCCTTGTCGACCTTGAGGAACGGCACGACCTGCTTCTGCTCCCACAGATAAGCCGCGGTAGATAGGCCTTCGACTTCACGGTCCATGGTGTCTTCGAAAAGAATCGCACCGAGAATGCGATCGCCGCCGAACGCGGGCGAGGTCATAATGCGCGTACGCATGGCGTGCACCATATCGAACATCTCGGCGTCGCCGGCGTAGGCGTCTTCATTGACACCGTACAGTTTCAGGGCCTTGGGCGTGCTGCCACCACTTTGATCCAGAGCGGCGATAAAACCGGGCTGGCTGCGTACCTTGTCTAGCTGCTGATCAAAACTACTCACGACGAATACCTTCCTTGTGTGCGGTCAGCGAGGATCCGGGCGGGCCCCCTGAGGATGAAAACTCGGGGCACATTCTATCAACCGCTTCTGGCTTCGTGCGAGCCTGCCGAGCCATGCTGTGACGGTGATCGCAGAGGTCACGGGAATCCGCGCGATTTGCGTACTTCCGCAGAAAGCCAAGGCATCAAAGCAGCGCGTGTAGCCATGGCATCGGTACGGATAACTTGGCAGACTCAGGCTTAGAGGTGAGACGTCATGGTCTACAGCTTCGGCGAGTATCGCCTGGACACCCAGGCACACGAACTCACCCGCAAGGGAGAGACGATTGCCGTTGAACCTCGAACCTTCGCCCTGTTGCAGGCGCTCATATCGAGTCGGGACACCGTCCTCACGAAGGAGGACTTGATCGACGCGGTCTGGCTGGGCCGTTTCACCTCCGATGAGGCCATTACGAGCCGAATCAAACAGGCGCGCAAAGCAATCGGTGACGACGGCAAGGCGCAGCGCCTGATCAAGACAATCCATGGTATCGGCTACCGTTTTGTTGGCGCAGTCACCGTCAGCGGCGGTATGACGACCAACGCTTCTGATCCGGCCACGACAAGCCGGGAACCCGCCGACTCTCGCCCTACCGTCCTGGTCATGCCCTTTGTGGACGCGGATCCCCGCGACGCGATCACCGCGCTGGGCCTGAGCCACGACGTGACCATCGGCCTGTCGCGACTGCGATGGTTGAAAGTGATTTCCTGGGCCAGTGCCATGCGGTTGCACGAGGGCGATCAAAAACTCATCAGGCCATTGACCGCGGCGGACTACAGTCTCATCGCCTGGCTGGAACACCCCAGCGGTCACCTGGAGCTCGCGGTGGAGCTTACAAACCTCCAAGACGACACCATCGTCTGGGCCGAACGGTTTCGTGGAAAACAACAGCAGATCAACGAACTCCGAAGCGAACTCGTACAGCAGGCGGTGAGCGCCCTGGAGTTGCAGATCTCCGCCGCAGAAGCCGCCAAAGCCCAGTATCTACACACCAGCAATCTTGACGCGTGGTCGAACTATCATCTTGGGCTGATGCACATGTATCGCTTCAATGCTCGGGACAACGCGCTGGCAACAAATCACTTCGAAAAAGCCATTTCACAACAACCAGACTTTGCCCGGGCGTACGCCGGACTCTCGTTCGCCTACTTTCAAACCGTCTTTAATCGGTATTCCGGCTCGGACCTGGCCCGGTGTCGTATTGAGGCGACGTCAATGGCGGAGCGAAGTGTTCAACTCGACGGTTACGACCCCCTCGCCAACTTTGTAATGGGCAGAAGCTACTGGCTGAATGGGGATGTCGCTGCGGGGCAGCCCTGGCTCGAACGGGCTCTGACCATCAGCGGAAACTTCGCCCAGGCGCACTACGCGCACGGGCTGGGTGCGGTGATGCTGAGCGCTCAAGACAGCAGCGAAACCGACGGACACTCGGAGGCGACAGCGGCTATTGCCCTGAGCCCTCTGGACCCCTTTATGTATGGCTTTTTTGGCGTCCGAGCCCTGTCCTACCTGCGCGACGGCCATTCTCAGGAAGCCCGCCTGTGGGCCAACCGGGCGGCGCGTCAGCCCAACGCCATTGCCGCAATGGACTTTATCGCCGCAGCGTCCAACGAACTGGCCGGACAAACCCCCGAAGCGATGCGCTGGGCGCAACGGGCCAGGGAGCGCAGTAACAACGCTGACAGCAGCGACTTTTTCCGCGCACTGCCTTTTGTCGACGGCCCCTTGCGCGTCTCAATGGAGTCCGCCTTCAGAAAGGTGGGCCTGTCGTCAGCGAATTGATTTCTCACGCAACACCGCAATCACCATATCGTCAGATATTCGTCAGACCTTCGTCAGGTATACGGGTCGCACAGCCTTGAGAATCTCCTCGGGCTTGTGAGGCCCTTCGACCTGGCGGACGCGCAAAGCGTCGCCACCGTAATAAGGAGGAGATAATGAAACGTTTCTATCTGGTGCTGTACGGACTCGCGGCCTACACACTATTCAACTTGTCGTTTGTTTACCTGCTCGGCTTTCTACAGGGGTTTGGCGTGCCAAAAGGAGTAAACGACGGCGCGGTCGTAGGAGAACTCCAGGCGCTTGGAATCAACTTGTCGCTGATTCTGTTGTTCGGCTTCTTTCACAGCCTGATGGCAAGAGATAGCTTCAAGCACTGGTGGACGCGCATTGTGTCGAAGGATGCCGAACGGCCAACCTATGTGCTCCAGTCAGCGGTATTTCTTTTGATTGCGATGATCCACTGGCAACCCATGCCGCAGGTGATCTGGCATTTTGAAGGCATTGGCGAGATCGCAGTGTTGGCGCTGTTTCTCGTCGGTGTAATTACGTTGCTCATATCGACATTCCTCATCGACCACTTTGAGCTGTTCGGCCTCAAACAGGTCTGGTATGCCAGCAGAGAGAAGAACCTGCCCGATGACGACTTCGTACAGCCCTGGCTCTACCGCATTGTGCGCCACCCGATGCAGTTGGGAATGGTGATTTTACTGTTCTCAACACCGCTGATGACGGTGGGCCATCTCGTCTTCGCCACGGCGATGACGGTGTATATTCTGATAGGCCTGTTCTTTGAGGAGCGAGCGCTGCTGCGCCGGTTCGGTGAACGCTACGCGTTATATCAGCGGCAGGTGCCCATGCTGGTACCGGGACTGAAATTTCGCAGTGCACGCGGAACCACTGCTCAGGCAGAAGCCGGGAGCATCCAATGAACGCTGCTGAAAACTCCGGACTGACCGGCGGCTGTGCCTGCGGTGCAGTACGTTTCAGATTGGAGGCCGCGCCCCTGGTCGTGCACGCCTGCCACTGCAAGAACTGTCAGCGGCAGACCGGCGCCTGGCATGCGGTCAATGCCCTTTTAGAGTCCCATTTGGTGACGTTGCTGCGAGGAGAATTGGTCCATCAGCACCTCAGCACACCGAGCGGGGCCGGTCAGAGCGTGACGCGGTGCGCCCTTTGCCAGACTGCTGTCTGGAGTAATTACCACTCGTTTTCACGGGGCCATGGTGACATCGTACGCTTCGTTCGGGTCGGCACTCTGGATGAAGCCTGGCGGCTACCGCCGGACGTGCATATCTATACGGCGGATCGCAACTCCTCTGCACCAGAGCCGGTGGCCGCTCCCCGGTACGAGGCGTTTTATGATCTGCCAGAAGTGTGGACCCAGGAGAGCCTGCGCCGGATATCAATGCTCTACCCGCCCACACTACCGGGGCTTCACGCCGCAACTCACGCAAACCTGACGGAGCACCACCCGTGACCGACAATACTCTGTTAATTGCGGGTCGATTTAACGGCCCACCAAACTCGGGAAACGGGGGGTATTGCTGCGGCCTGCTTGCCAACTATCTGGGCGGATCGGCAACGGTCCGCCTGTCGAACCCACCACCGCTTGATACGCCACTCACGGTGAACCGTCAAGATGACGCCACGGTGGAACTCCAATGGCAAGACAAGCTGGTCGCGATGGCCTCCACCGCAAACCTTGATATGGACGTACCCGCAGCACCGACACTTGCACAGGCCGCCCTCGCGTCGAAGCGCTACGCGGGATTTCGGCAACATACCCTGCCTCTATGTTACGTGTGTGGTCCCGAGCGTCCGCAGAATGACGGAATGCATCTTTTCGCGGGACCTGTGCCGGACACCGACATTCACGCCTGTGTCTGGTCGCCCCATCTCGACCAGCTTTGCAATCAGGGATCTGCAGTGAGGCCAGAGATTGTGTGGGCAGCCCTGGACTGCCCCGGATACTTTGCCCTCTACGGTCAGATTCCAAAGCCCGCGTTGCTGGGAGAACTGACAGCCACGCTGGAAGCCCCAGTCGATGGCGGCCAGGACCACGTGGTGTTCGCCTGGCCCATCAGTCGCGACGGCAGAAAGCTTGTTGCGGGAACGGCGATAGCTGACAGGACAGGCAGAATACTGGCGCGGGCACGGGCAACCTGGATTGAACTCAAAGCCTGAGGTTTTACGGGGCTTATCCGCGCCAGCTTGCTGGGACCCCGGCCACGCCGTCGCGGCGCACACTCTGGACTCGACTTTTAACAAGGCCCGGCCCCTGCTGTAATCCGCCGACTTTTGCCTTAGGCTTACGCTCTGCTTGACTACAAAAGAATAAGCAAAATGCCATCCTCGTTATTCTCACTGCACCTACCACCGCTTTCCCCGACCGGTGAGCCCGTATGAGCATCGCCCTCTTCGGACTCATCGCCGCGGTCGCCCTGCTCATCTGGCTGGCCATGCGCGGTATCGATATCGTGTTTGCCGCGCTGCTCTGTGCATTACTGGTCATCGTGACCAATGGCCTGCCCCTGGATCAGGGCCTGATCAAAAACTTCGCCCTGGGTCCCCTCGGCGCCTTCACCTTTGCAGGCAAGTTCTTTCTGCTCTTTGTTACCGGCGCCATGTTTGGCCGCGTAATGGGCGACAGCCACGCGGCGGCGAGCATCGCTCTGGCCCTGGTGCGGCGCCTGGGTGCACACCGCGCGCTGTGGATCACCACCCTGGCCTGCGCATTGCTCACCTATGGCGGCGTCGTGGTGTTTGTGGTGATCTTTGCCATGTACCCCCTTGGCCTGCGCCTGCTGCAGGAGGCCGATATACCCAAGCGCCTTTTCTGCGCCGCGCTCGCACTGGGCGCGGGCACCTTCACGCTCACGGCCATGCCGGGCACGCCATCCATCCAGAACGTGATCTCTTCGGTGGGCCTGGGCACGGACCTGTTCGCGGGCTTCTGGCTGGGACTTGGCGGCGGCGTGCTGATGTTCGCGGGCGGCATCTGGTATCTGGAGTGGCAGCGACGCCTGGCCGCAGAGCGCGGCGAGGGCTTTGAACCCGGGCCGCGGGATCAGCTGGCACCGATGAGCGATGACAGCTATCCGCACTGGGTACTGGCATCACTGCCCATGGCGATCGTACTGCTCACCATTATCGTGCCCCGCGTGATCGTGCTCGCCGCCGGTGAGCAAGTTCTGGAGGGCTCATCGACGCTTGCGCAACTGCTGACCTTTGCCAACGCGCAGCCGGTGCTCTGGCCCAGCATCGCGCTCACCGCCGGCAGCGTGACGGCTCTGCTGTTGTTTTCTGGACTGCGTCGCCATGGCCTGCGCACCTTGGGCGCCGGTACCCAGGACGCGATCATGCCCCTGATCAGCACCGCCGCAGTGATTGGCTTTGGCGGCGTGATCACGCAAACCGAGGGTTTTCAGTCCATCGCCCAGACCCTGACGCAGTCCGAACTACCCCCGCTGATCTCGATGTTCACCGCAGTGAGTGTGATCTCGGCCGTTACCGGCTCTGCTTCTGGCGGTCTGCAGATCTTTATGCAGACCCTGGCGCCGACCTACATCGAGCAGGGCATGGATCCCGAAACGTTGCACCGTCTGGCTACCATGGCCAGCGGCGGTTTTGATTCCCTGCCCCATTGCGGCGCGGTAGTGGCAATGCTGACGATCACCCAGCTTACGCACCGTCAGGCCTATCGCGACGTGGGTGTTATCACCGTGGTAATCCCGGTGTTGGCAACGCTCACCATGCTCGGCGCCGCCGCCATGACCGGCGCCGCGGGCTGACGCGGGGTCGCGCCCGGCAAAGCGCCTAAACCGCCTCGCGCAGCTCCCGCTTGAGCACCTTGCCGCTGGGGTTCTTCGGTAGCGCGTCAATCACAACGACGCGTTTGGGCGTTTTGAATCCGGCCAGATGCTCGGCGCAGTGGGCAATGATCTGTTCCTCGCTGGGCGACGTCCCGGCCTTGGGTACGACAAAGGCGCATACGGCTTCGATCCATTTCGCATCCGGTATACCCACTACCGCGACTTCGGACACATCCGAAAGCAGATAAATAATCTCTTCGACTTCGCGACTCGAGACATTCTCGCCACCGCTCTTGATCATGTCTTTCTTGCGATCCACGATCGTGATGTAGCCGTCCTCATCCACGGTGGCCAGGTCTCCACTGTGGAACCAGCCGCCCGCAAACGCTTCGGCGGTGCGTTCGGGATCATTGAAGTATCCGCTCATGAGTTGCGGTGAGCGATGCACGACTTCGCCGATCTCGCCGCAGGCCACATCGACACCATCGTCATCGACGACACGGGTTTCGACGTTGAGACCGGGCCGTCCGGCGGAACCGGCTTTGGGCAGTTGCTCTCCAGGCCGCAACACGGTTGCCACCGGTGCGATTTCGGTTTGACCGTAGAGATTCCAAAGGCGTAGCGCGGGATAGCGCTCGACCAGCTCTTTAAGCACTTCGACCGGCATGATCGACGCGCCGTAGTAGCCTTTTTCGAGCGTCGCCATCGCCTCGGCGGTGCCCCGAGGGTCGCGCAGAATAGCGATCCATACCGTCGGTGGCGCAAAGAACGAGGTGATACCGCGAGTGCTGATCTTCTCGATGATGTTCTCGGGGGTGGGCGCTGCCGTAATGATATTGGTCGCGCCCACGTAAATGGCGGGGCCCAGGAACACGTCCAGCTGCGCGCAGTGATAGAGCGGCAGGGCATGCAGCATGACATCATCCGCCTCGATGCAGGTGTCTACCAGGCAAGTGACGTACTCCCAGATAACGCCATCGTGGTTCAGCAGCGCGCCCTTGGGCTTGGATTCGGTGCCGCTGGTGTAGATGATCTGGGCAACGTCGTGCCCCGCCACATCAACGGCATCGAGCACGGTGGTATCGGTTGTGGACGTCGCCAGTTCGTTCAATGACTCCAGGCCGGTGGGCGACTCGCCGCGCTCGTCTTCCAGACCCCACAGGCGCTGTACTCCATCGACCTGATCGGCGGCGGCCCGACCAATATCGGCGAACTCCGCATCCACGCACAACGCGCTCGCCTGGGAGTGGCGCAGAATGTAGGCAATCTCGTCGGCATTGAGCATAAAGTTGATCGGCACGATCACACCGCCGGCCCGCGCGAGGCCAAATCGTGTGAGCGCAAAGCTGTGGGAATTTCGTGCCAGCACCGCAATTCGCTCGCCTTTTTGCAGTCCGTTCGCGAGCAACCCGGCTGCGAGGCGGTCGCAGGCGGCGTCGAACTCGGCGTAGGTCCAGCGAATATGGTCGCCGCACTCAATCGCACGCTTATCGGGGTAACGGCGTGCAGACCGGCGCAACACGTCGCCGAGGGTCTGCCGTCGGGCGCGGGAAATCACTGCCTGGGTATCCATACTTGCCTCAGATTCAGCGCATTGCGCTACTTTATTGTTTGGGGAACGCAATCGCAGCTTGTCGTAGCGTCCTGCAAGCAGTCAAGCGATGGGATTGGGGATGTTAGCGTCGCGCATCCTGGTCGCCATTTGCATCGTGAGCACACTCTGGCCGAAAGCATGCTGGATGAGCCTTTTCTTTAGCTGTGTGCGCGTTATTCCCTACTTAACGTTGCCAATGCGCTGTATCGCTGCACCGCCCTCACTCACCGGAGAAATACCGATGAAACCATCGTCATACCCTGGCCAAACTCTCCTGCTCCTGACTCTCTTGTGTCTGGCGGGGCTCAGTGGTTGCGGAGAGACAGCGGAGCTGAACCTGGGCGCTCTCGCTTCCTACTTACAGGAGGGTGAAGATGGCGTATGGCGAAGCGAATACGCCGACAACGCCTTCTGGCTTGAGAACGCTGAGGACGAGGGTGCAATCCGCTACTACTACGCCGATTTTGACCGCCGCGAGGCAGGCACCCGGCGCATCGGTGTTGATGTGAGCTTTGTGAACGTTGCGCCGGGGGGCCGTGCCGGCCTTATCTATGGCTACGACAACACCAACGGCAACTACTACCTGATCACGCTTAGCCCCGAAGGTGAGTTCGCCACCTATCGGCGGGACGAGAATGGGGTTCGCCAACTCGGTGGCAGCTCTGTGAACCTGTCGGGCAATACCCAGCGCATAGAAGTGCAGGAGCGTGGACGCGAAATCGAGTTTCTGGTGAACGGCCGCTCGATGGGCAGCTTGCAGTCCGCGGGTACGGGTAGCGGTGCCGCAGGCATTGCGGCGCTCGGCATTGGGCGCTTTGGCTTCAACCAGTACACGAGCACAGGGTCCGCAGTTCGCGTTGATGAATCCGAGAGATCGACACTGACTACGTCCAGCCGATCCAGCTCGCCGGTCTCGACGGAAAACTCGCCGGGGGACCGCAACGCCATGACCGAACGCACGATCAACGACGAGTTTGGTTTTGAACGATCCGTCGAAGCCTATCGCCTGTCGCTGCCCGCGACCTGGTCCCTCAAGGGCACGGTGCAATGGCACGGCGTTGCCGAGTGTCCGTTGGAGTTGAATAAACTCCATTTTATGGCCACCGCACCCGATGGCTCCGAGCGCATTGAGTTCATACCCGGAGGAACCTGGGGCTGGATGTCCATCTACGACGTCAACCCACAGCTAAAGCAGTACCAGAGTCTGCAGTGCGCGATGAAACGAATTCTGGACATGCCCTCGTTCATGCAGGCCTATATTCCCAGCATTCGCCCCAATGCGAAGGTTCTGAACACCCATGCGCGACCCGACCTGGTGCAAAAGATCATGGCGAGCGCGGGCAATCTGTCCAACACCCCCAACCAGCGTTTTGATGTGCAGGTACAAGAGGCTGAGGTCCGTTACGAGGCAGACGGTAAAACCATCAACGAACTGTTGATCTCGACCGTGCTGTTCTCGCAGATGCCGGGTCCCGACCCCTATGGCGGCATGAGCGGAGTAACGATGATCGCTCAGGGTATGGGCACCATTACCGTCGCCAATGTGAACGCACCACCCAATCGCGATTTGCTGGACAAGGTCGGCGAAACCGTCGAGATGCTGCCGGACTACCAACAACGGGTTCAACGCGTTATGGAAAACCGCACCCAGATGATGGCGCAGGCCGCTCAGCGGCGTCGCGTGGCGCAGCAGCAGTATCTTGCGTCAAGGCGGGCCGCCGCTGCCTCGCGCAGTACCAGCAGCGTAAACACCACCGGCAGCGACATACTGGACATCCAGTTCCAGGGCTGGAAAAACCGCGACGCCATGACGAGCGCCGGCCAGTCTCGCGCCGTGGACGGCATTCACGACCGCACCGCGTTCAACAACACTCAGGGGCAGATCGTTTATATGCCCACGACCCACAGCCGCATGTATCAGTTGCCGAACGATGTGTACGTGGGGACGAACGACCAGTTCTTTAATCCGGTGCAGGCGACGGGGGAGTTCGGGACCGAGTTGAGTGAGCACAATTATGGGTGGTGACGAACACCCAATAAATCGCACCAACAAAACAAATTCCTACATTTTTTCCGTAGACCATCGAACGCCAAGACCGTCCTTACCTGTCACTAAATTTCGATCACCTCAATGCGTTGAAGCATCATCGATAAAACAGAAACTTTTTTTCGTGGCCACGTGAAAGCACTGGCTTGCCATCCACCACCTTCGGCAAAAAGATAAACTGTGTCACCGCCTGCATCGCGGCTTCCTCAAATACCTTGGGGCCCGAGCTGTTGATAAGCTGCGGGAAAACAACGTTCCCTGAGGCATCCACAACATATTCGACCATGACCCACTCAAACTTGTTTACCCAGGCCGATTTTCGGGGCCTCTTTGCGGAAACGCCCCCTAGCAACTCGGGGCCAGCATCCCCAAGTGCGGCCGCAACGGTGACAGCTTTATCGCGCTGATCCTTTGCCTCCTCAACCTTATCGCGCTCAAACAGCGCTCTGGCAAGCTCCAGCCGTGTCGACAACTCCAAACTCAAATCATTGATGCTCCCTTCTTCGATAATCTCCAGCGCCTTTTCTAAAGCCTTGACCGCTTGCCCGGTGTTCCCGAGTTTTCGCTGCAACATACCGATCGCATAGGTCGCATTGGCCTGCTCCTGGGGCATGTCCAATTTGTCGTAGAGCTTTTGAGAAGCCTTGAGAGGAGACAGCCCCTGCTTGTTGCGATAATTCGCGTACACAAAACCCGCCTGCGTCAGGGTATGGGCATGTTCTGCAGAGGTACGCCCATATCCATCCTCCGAAATACGCAGAGCACGCTGAATCAAGTCGCGGCTTTCTTCTCTGCTTTGGGGCAGAGTAAGGTTCAGAACCTTCATTTGGGTATTTGCATAGTCCAGAAGCACCGGTATCAACTCTACCGAATCGTCACTAAAAACCTGCTCGTAGCTCCTTAGTGCCTGTTTGAAAATCTGTTTTGCACCGCTGGTTTGATTCAGCATCGCAAGATTTAACGCAAAATTGTGGGCAAGCCGCGCTGTTGTCAGGTTCGCTTCGCCCAATTGCTCGCGCGCAAGTTCGTAAGCCTGATGCGAATACTCCGAGGCAGCCTGCCAGTCTCCCTGGCCCACCAACTCCTGATATCTCCGGTAAGCCGCTTGATAACTATCACCCGCGAACGTGACTGCGCCGAACAATGCAGCAACGACGAATACGACGGCAATGGCGGCCCGCTGGGGAACCATATGGCGATTAGTGTGCGTGCAGGATCGGAATCTCACATCAGGTTTCATTCTTTTGTTGCTCATTCCAAAATGACAGAGGCTGATCGATACTGCCACGGAACGGACTGAAAGCGACAAGGGAACGTGCTTGAAACGAGAAAATAATCAACGCAAAGCCAAGCATCGCCACGCAGCTGACTGTAGCGGCGCCTATGCCAGACAACTACGCCTGTTGGCGTTGTTTGTGCTACTTCCAGCCATGGGATTTCAGGCTGCCCAAAGCTCCGCAGAATCCAGCGGTGAGGAATCGGCTTCGGTGCTCACTGTCGTTTCTACGTTGTTTGACGGCATGCGCAACAAGGACGCGCAAAAACTGCGCTCGGTTTTTTCTGCAGACGCCTCGCTGGGTGGCACACCCGTCGAAAAATTTGTTGAGAACGTGCTCGCCAGCAAAGCTCATCTCGATGAAGTGACCTTTGACGAGACCGTGCTGATCGACGGTGAACTG
>JAUIMF010000005.1 GCA_030433415.1 Gammaproteobacteria bacterium
ATGACTGACAAAGCTGACACTGGTGCCCTGGCAGGCCTTGCCATAGGCGCCGAACATGGGTCGGTAGTGTACGGGCTGGGGGGTTGGGATCGATGCGTTCGGGTCACCCATGGGCGCCGCGGCAATGGCGCCGCCCTTGATGATGAGAGAGGGTTTTACGCCAAAGAAGGCGGGCTTCCACAGGCACAGGTCGGCGAGCTTGCCAACCTCTACCGAACCGACCTCATGGGCAATGCCGTGGGCAAGCGCGGGGTTGATCGTGTACTTGGCGATGTAGCGCCGGGCACGGAAGTTGTCCGCCGACCCATCCGACGTCGAACCGAGGGAGCCACGCTGAGTTTTCATCTTGCTCGCCGTCTGCCAGGTGCGGCAGATCACTTCGCCGACGCGGCCCATGGCCTGGGAGTCCGACGAGATGATGGAGAACGCGCCCAGGTCATGCAGGATGTCCTCAGCGGCGATGGTCTCCTTGCGGATGCGCGAGTCGGCGAAGGCGACGTCTTCGGGGATCGAGGGATCCAGGTGGTGGCAGACCATCAGCATGTCCAGATGCTCATCCACGGTATTGATGGTGTAGGGCCGCGTGGGATTGGTGGAAGAGGGGAGCACGTTGGGCAGGCCGCAGGCGCGGATAATGTCCGGGGCGTGGCCGCCACCGGCGCCCTCAGTGTGATAGGTGTGAATCGTACGTCCTTTGAAGGCTTCGATCGTGTCCTCGACAAAGCCCGATTCGTTCAGGGTGTCGGTGTGGATTGCCACCTGCACATCGTACTGCTCGGCGACACTCAGGCAATTGTCGATGGCTGCGGGTGTAGTGCCCCAGTCCTCGTGGAGTTTCAGGCCCAGGGCACCGGCGCGCAGCTGCTCGCCCAGGGCCTCGGGAAGGCTGGCGTTGCCCTTGCCGAGAAAGCCCAGATTCATGGGGAAGGCCTCGGCGCTCTGCAGCATCTTGCCGATGTGCCAGGGGCCGGGGGTACAGGTGGTTGCGTTGGTGCCAGTCGCAGGACCCGTGCCACCACCGATCATGGTGGTGACTCCGCTCATGAGTGCCTCTTCGATCTGCTGGGGGCAGATAAAATGAATATGGGCGTCGATGCCGCCAGCGGTCAGTATCTGCCCCTCGCCGGCGATAATCTCGGTGCCAGGGCCGATGGCAATATCCACCCCGGGCTGTATATCGGGATTGCCGGCTTTGCCGATAGCACTGATACGGCCGTCCTTCAGGGCGACATCGGCTTTGACTACACCCCAGTGATCCAGGATCAGGGCGTTGGTAATGACCGTGTCCGGGCTCTGCGCACAGCTGATCTGGGACTGACCCATGCCATCGCGAATTACTTTTCCTCCGCCAAACTTGACCTCTTCGCCGTAGATCGTGTGATCCTTTTCGACTTCGATATAGAGGTCCGAGTCCGCCAGGCGCACACGATCGCCCACCGTCGGGCCGTACATGCTGGCGTAGTCATGTCTGCTGATGGTGCGCATTACAGGTCCCCCATCACATCGCCACGGAACCCGAAGACGCGTCGGGCACCTGCCAGAGCGACCAGCGTTACGCTACGCTCCTGTCCGGGCTCAAAGCGCACGGCTGTGCCGGCGGGTATATTGAGGCGGAAGCCCCGGGCCGCATCACGATCGAAACTCAACGCCGGGTTGGCCTCGGCAAAATGGTAGTGGGAGCCGACCTGAACGGGGCGGTCGCCGTTGTTGATGACCTTTACATCAACCGTGTCACGGTTTTCGTTCAGCACGATATCACCGTCGGCGGGTATCACTTCTCCGGGCTTCATGACGTACCTCCGGTAATGGGGTCATGGACCGTCACCAGCTTGGTGCCATCGGGGAAGGTCGCTTCTACCTGCACTTCGTGGATCATTTCTGCGACCCCTTCCATCACATCATCCCGCGTCAGAATGGTGCGCCCGAAGCTCATAAGCTCCGCAACGGTGCGTCCGTCTCTGGCGCCTTCCATGATCGCGGCGCTGATCAGGGCCTGGGCTTCAGGGTAATTCAGCTTGAGGCCCCGATCCCGGCGTCTCTCTGCCAGCAGTGCGGCGGTAAACAGCAGTAACTTATCTTTTTCGCGGGGCGTGAGTTCCATCACGACTCCTTGAGGCTGGTAAAGCAAAAATCATAGGCGCAGCGACCGCAGCCGGGCAAGAACCCGGATGTGCGGTAAGCATCATGTGTGCCATATGCGCGGTACCGATGGTAGGGCGCCACAGCGGTGTTCTGCGAGTCGTTGCCACAGGTCGCTGAAGGCATCGCGACACCGCAGGGCATGATCACCGAGATAGCGGGCGATCAGCAATTCGCCGCGCTGCGATACGGCGAAGGCATCGCCGGGGTCGCTCGCCTCCCAACATTCGCGCCAGGCATTCAGAAGTGCCTGGGGAGGGTTCTCGGTAAAAATGGCGACGCCGACCGTGCTGTGGCTGTTGAGACCCATACGAGACCGCATGTATCGCTCGCCCGCGGTGCAGTCCATGCGCTCCAGCAGCAGGGGGTCACCCTCGCGGTACACCTGCAGATCCTGCACCAGGCGGCCGTGATCAAAGCTTGCGCCGCTGGCAGGGCGCCCAAGTACCAGGACATCCCAGAAGGCCAATGAGCTGTCAGGCCCAAGATTGATCCGCGTATCGAGGCGGGCATTGGCGCCGGGGAACACAATGGTTTCTTGCGGCAGCCACTCGAGGCGCCCGTGTTCGACGGTAAGGCGCTGGGTCTGCTGCTGGGTTTCGCGGAAGTCCCCGACGCCGTAAAACCGTCCTGCCGAGGGCGTTGTCACCAAAGTTCGACCGCTGCAAACACGAACGTTGATTTCCAGCTCGTCCCCAAGAACCACACCGCCGGGGGGATGGAGCAGGTAGCAGTGCGCCACAGCTTCACCGGGTGGGTGAAACAGGCGCTGAACACGCAGCGGGCCATGGTGTTCGCAATGCGAAAGCTCGGTGTTATCACCCACTCGGGCAAACTCCAAAGCAAGATGCGCGGTCCATTGCCTTGCCGGACTGATAGACTCCGCCGCCAGCGATTGAGAGAGACTGTTCATGCCCCTCACCTTACCGCATCGCGGACTTCTGCGTAGAGCACTGATTACGCTGCTGGCTCCCGTGAGTGCGACGACCGTTGCGGATCAACATCCGCTCACGGCACCGCTGGTCAGTCGCAACCTGTCTCCGTTCGAAACGGGCCTCGGCATGCCGGCGATGGCAGCGGCCAATGCGCTGAATAAAGGTCGTTGGAATCTCACCTGGGACCTGCATTGGGCCAGTCATGCAGTGCGAGAGGTCGGAAACGAAGGAGACCTGGAACTCGACGGAGAAACACGTCGCCAGGACCTGAGGCTCGTTGCCGGCATCACGGACCGCCTCACGTTGATGGTGGACGTACCCTGGATACACCATTCGGCGGGTTCTCTCGACAGTCTCATCGACGGCTGGCACGACTTCTGGGGCCTGCCCGAGGGCGACCGCGCAGATCAGCCCCAGGATAAGCTTCGCTTCGCGGTGTCCGGTACCGAGGAGTTCGCGCTGGAGCAGGGCGCGTCGGGTCTCGGGGACGTGGAACTGGGTCTTGCTTGGGAGTTCTGGGGAGACGAGCGTCAGGATCTCGCTGCATTTACCCAGATCACCCTGGACACGGGAGACAACAAGGATTTAACCGGTAGCGGTGATACGGCGGTTGCTGCGGGGCTGCGCTATTCGCGCCAGCGTTGTGTGTTTTCTGAACTGAGCTGCCACGTTCAGGCAGGCTTGATCGATCCGGGAAGCCTCGAATTTACGGGTCGTCAGCGCTCCCTGCTGATGTTCGGCGGGCTTTCGCTGGTGTGGCAGCCCGCCACAAAGCTCGCTCTGATCGCTCAATTGGAGTCAAGAGAAGGTGCCTACGAAGTCGGTCCACTCAGTACTCACGACATGGCGCTGTGGGGTAGCCTGGGATTGCGTTGGCAGCCGGGTACGGACTGGGTTGTAGAAGCGCAGTTCAGCGAGGACCTCAAGGTCGAGAGTGCGCCAGATATCACCTTCCGTCTGGCGCTGGGACGACACTGGTGAGCCGCAATCATCGAAGCATTCTGGGCGAGCGCTGCTAGACTGGCCAGAGAAATGAACAAAAGGGGGAGAGGGCGCAGCCATGAACGATTCGGCGGTACAGATCGGTCAGGAATTTACCGTGCAACCTTCAGGTCAGGCCTGTGGCGCCCGCATCGAGGGTCTGGACCTGTCTCAACCACTGGCTACCCAAACCGTTGAAGCACTGCGCGCCGCGTGGCTCGAACACCACGTGCTGGCGTTTCCGGACCAGCAGATGAGTGACGACGACCTGGAACGCTTCACGCAGTATTTTGGTCCCTTCGGCAATGATCCCTTCATTGCCCCCATTCCCGGTCGCGAGCACATCATCGCGGTGGAACGACGCGCCGACGAACAGGCTCCCATTTTCGCTGAAGCCTGGCACACGGACTGGAGCTTTCAGGTTTCGCCGCCCAAAGGCACCTGTCTGCTGGGCATCACCATACCGTCGCAGGGAGGCGACACGCTGTTTGCCAATCAACACGCGGCCCTTGATGCGATGCCCGCCTCGTTGCGCCAGCGCATTGAAGGACTGACTGCGGTACACAGCGCAAGCCTCGCTTACGCGCCCGACGGGCTCTACGGCCAGACCGATGTCGACAGCGATCGCAGCATGACCATCACCCCGTCAGAAGAGGCGCTCGCCACTCAGGATCACCCTCTGATTCGCCGCCACAGCGAGACGGGCAGGGCATCGCTGTATGGCTGTGTGGGCTACATCATGGGCATCAAAGGCATGGATCACCAGGCGGCGCTCGACCTGCTGATGGAACTGCATGCCTGGCAAACACAGGACGCCTTTGTTTACACCCACAAGTGGGAGCCGGGTATGTTGCTGATGTGGGACAACCGCTGTCTGCTGCATCGTGCGACCGGCGGCTATGAAGGTCAGGACCGACTGCTGCACCGCACCACCATCGGCTGACCAAAACCGTTATCCCGACCTTCACCGATTCCCACCTTCACCGGGCGCCGTCTGGCGCGTTCGGACCTACCACTTTGGCGCTATTGTGAGTGCCGCCACGGGTGGCAAGCTATGCCCATCCGTCGGACATCGTAAGCCCGGCGACTGCGCAGACCTCAGGAGAGTCAGCCATGAACACCATGATTTATCCCACCACGAACTTCAACGCGATCGAGCAATTGGTTGTAACGCGCGGGGAGGGGGTCTACGTCTACGACAACACGGGCAAACGCTACCTGGAAGGCATGGCCGGTCTCTGGTGCACGGCGCTTGGCTATGGCAACGAAGAGGTCATCGCCTGCGCCACGGAGCAGATGCGCACCCTGACCTTTGCTCACATGTTTGGCGGCAAGACCCATCCAGCGGCCATGGAACTGGCCGACCGCCTCGCGGCCATGGTGCCGGTGGAAGACGCCCATGTGTTTTTTGGCAGCTCCGGCTCTGATGCGAACGATACGCAAATCAAGCTGATCCGCTACTGGGCGGAAGCCACGGGCCAACCTCAGCGACACAAGATCATCGCGAGAGACAAGGGCTATCACGGCGTTACCGTGGCGTCGGCGTCGTTGACGGGCCTGCCGGCGAACCACACGCATTTTCAGCTGCCGTTCGATGCCCTGGGCATCCTGCGCACGGGGTCGCCGCACTATTATCGTGAGGCGCTGCCAGGCGAGACAGAAGACGAGTTTGCCCAGCGCAGGGCCCGCGAGCTTGAAGAACTGATTCTCGCCGAGGGTCCCGACACAATTGCCGCCTTTATCGCCGAGCCGGTAAACGGAGCGGGTGGCGTGATCGTTCCGCCAGAAAACTACTTCAAATATATACAGCAAATTACTGATAAATATGGAGTTATGCTGTGGAGTGACGAGGTTATCTGTGGGTTCGGCCGACTGGGCAAGGATTTCGGCGCTACCGCGCTGGGAATGCGCCCGCAGATGATGTCCATGGCCAAGGCACTGTCATCTGCATATATCCCCGTGAGCGCGGCAGTCATTCCGGGCTCCATGTACGAGGCGTTGGTCGAGCCTGTCGGCAAAGTCGGCGTTTTCGGTCACGGTTATACCTACAGCGGCCATCCCGTGGGGTGCGCCGTGGCCTCGAAAGTCCTCGAAATTTACGAGCGAGAGCGTCTTTTTGATCACGCCGACAACGTTGGCGGCTATCTACAACAGGAGCTGGCTGGACTGGCGGATCACGCACTGGTCGGCGAAGTTCGCGGCATGGGCCTGATAGGTGCCATTGAGCTCGTTGCCAACAAAAAAGACAAAACGGTATTTGCCAATAACAGTGTCGCAGCGTATTGCCAGAGTCAGTGCGAAGATCAGGGTTTGATTCTGCGAGCCCTCGGTGGCAACACCATGGCGATCTGTCCGCCGCTGATTATCACCGCTGAGCAGGTGGATGAACTGGTATCCAAACTCGGTGTGGCACTTGATAGAACGCTTGATTACGTCGCACGGGAAGGGCTGGGGCGCTAGGAGAGCTCGCGCTATCTGGCGCGCTGTGTTTAAACACCTTCGCGCCACATACCTTATTTAACATAATATATATTATGCGTAGTCGTGGGCATGACGATATTGCCGCAAAGGCACGCCCCCTGCGGCTTCGCGGGCACCCCTGTCACGCATCGCGTCCTCGATGGATGCCAGATTGTCAGCATGCTCAGCCACCGGCAAATGGGATCGGTTGACGTTGTAAAGCGGCGTGATCAGGTGCGCGGGTTCCCAGAAGTAGCAATGATGCAAGTCGTTGCAGTACAGCACCTCTGAGCGGATTTCCCAATGCTTCCAGCCGAAGAGATTTAGTATGTCTTGTGGCTCATGATGAGCCGGATCGCCCAATTAGGCGCGCCTTCGGCCAGCCAGCGATACCAAGTGCGCTGGCAATGTCACAGAGCTCAATGCGTTGGTTAGGACTCAGGCCGGCGTTCAGGTACGCCTCTTTGGTGTCACTGATGCGATCGAGACCGGCCTTGCGTACCCTGAACATCAGCGGTTTCCAGCGGCCTCAATCTTCAACTGCGCGTAATCAAATATTACGGACCTAAAAGGGCCTTATATTTCTGTTCTTTCCTCATCTCTCCAGATAAAGCCAATAGGGTTGCGCTTCTCATCAGGTTTGATTTCCTCTGCATAGCAGAGCATTTGCACAGTAGCCTGATGCGCCAACAAAGAGCATGGGGAACCGTTCAGCGTTCCCACAATCCTTATTCCATGGAAACTTATTTGCGCGAGTGAATGCACGTCTATCTGAATACCCCCATGGAGAATCGCAATAATCGCAGTCCTGTAACCATCTTCAATCGTGGCCTTCCAGTGGAGCGCTTCGTCTGCAAGGGATCGCATGAATACCTCAGCACTCTGGTATTCATGCACCTCTTCATGAGTCGGCATTGGCGGTATTTCGAAGGAAATGCGGTCTATCGCTGATTGAAGAAAATTAGGCGCACTACTGGTTTTCATTGCATCTAGAAGCTCTTTAGCAGCGCCACCGACAGCACCGTCCATGTTTGAGTCATCTTTGCCCAACAGGTCCTTAAGATCAGTCATATCGAAACCTCTCGAATACGCAACGTCACTGACGCTCAGACTAACACGCGCTAAATCACTATCCATAAAACGCGGTGTATATTCTGCGCAGTAGTGTTCGGCAACGGTCCAATTCAGGGTTTAATTTCAGAGAATTATCAACTTTTTTACTTTTCCTCCATTCCTCGATTGATGACAGCATTCTAGTCAGTGCCTATGAACGGTAGTGGGCTCTGGAACACCGTATATTTGCTTCAAGAGATAAACTGGCGTCGAGTTGTATCAGTGATGCAAATCTTCGTAGAAGATCAGACACCTTAGGGTTTCAATTGCGTCCAGCTGAGGGATCTAATCTACCTACTTTGGCTGAGGGTCAAGCGAATAGCCCACCGTGACACTCCCAGAGCTAGTCGGCGATACGGAGTGCACTCATAGATATCGCACTGTTAGATGCAATCAAAAAGAGAGTCCCGCGAATAAGCGGCTACAATTTTGCTATCAGTGGCGTAGAGTAAAGTTCGACGGACGAAGCACGACTAGTTTGCAGCGCGCGGCTGGGTTTGTTACGACCGCCCCCTCTCCTGCGCGCTCCGAGGTTTAGCGTAAAGATGTGGGAGTTTAGTCAAGAGGCTTCTTATGGCGATATGCGTAGAATGCAAGCAGTCAATCGAGGATGGAGCGAAGCGTTGTAATCATTGCTCTGCCTCACAAAACTCGGTGCTCAATTTGCTTGGGCGAGTGAGCGCTATCACTGGTGTTGTTATAGCCCTGCTGTCAGGGGGACTGTTTTTATGGGAGCAGGCGAGAAAAGCTTCCGCTATAATTTCGCCCAACATAAATATAGATATCCTCTCACTAGAAGCATCGCAGAACGACCTAAAACTGGAGATTTATAATTCTAGCGACGGTCCTGTGTGGATTGACTCAGTCAACTTAGCGTCTCACCAGGTCACGGAGAAGCGGACCCATATACGTGAGGCGCGAATAAATGTCGGGCATCTGCTGGGACCAGAAGAGTTCATGACCAGCGAAGACGGCGCCAACGGCCGAAAAAAACAGCTGGGAATAGAGTTTATGTGGCGAGTACCGCCCGAAGAATGGACCCGATTCACACCGGGCTTTGAGTCATGCTACGGAATGGTTTTCGCTGAAGCCACGTCCGATTTTTGGCTTTCGACACCTTATTTCAGCGAGAGAGCTACGCCCAAACCCCATTTGGCAGAAGGCGTGGCCACAGTTAAGTACTTGTATGTAAATTCGAAAAGGTGGGAAGAGCGCGATGTAAATGTATTTGGAGCACTAGTTAGATATCCTGGGTTTTGCGACCCCGACGAGTAACCGCTTATTTGTCTGCGGCTCAGGCATCATAATTTGGTCATTTCTTTTGCTCGAGCAGGTATTACGCGCGGTTATAGGCGCGAGGTTGATGCGGGTTCATTCGTTAAATCTGTTCTTAGCTGCCGATTCACAAAGGGCCGATAACAATTCCTCCGGTGCATCAATCAGCCTGTCCGCCCCGGCATTCTCTAATTCTTCCCGAGAGCCGTAACCGTAGGTCACGCCGATGGAACGCATCTGGTTTGACTTTGCGCCTACGACATCGTGCATTCGGTCGCCGATCATTACCGCCGTTTCTTTCGGCATGATTTCGTCGAGCGCAAAGCGCAGGAGTTCAGCCTTGTGCGACAGCGTTCCATCGAGTTGGGAACCAAAAATTCTCAGGAAATATCGGTCCAGATCGAAATGCTTCACGATCCTTTCAGCGAAAACCAGGGGTTTACTCGTGGCGACGTAGAGTTGCGCATCGGCATCTGTTAGCTGCCTCAGCACCTCTGGGATGCCTGGATACACATGATTTTCCTGCCAGCCGATATCGCTGAACCGGTCTCGGTAATGCTTAAGAGCAAGCGGTGCCAGCTCCTTGCCGACGATCTGGCTCAAACTCTCTAATAACGGCGGGCCAATGCACCAGGTGAGATCGTCATCCTGGGGCGCGTTAAGTCCAAGTTTGTCGAGGGCGTAGCGTATGGAGCCAACAATCCCTGTCTGTGGGTCGGTCAAGGTCCCGTCCAGGTCGAAGAAAATCACAGGATTCGTGCGATCCATACCGCGCTTATCTCGGAACTTACAGCGTGAATTCGATGATCACTGGCAAATGATCTGACAGTGGGATCGCGTCACCACGCAGGACCTCCCCCGACTCCACCTTCAGCGCCGGGGAATAGAAAATGTAATCGATGGTGCGATTGGGTCGGCGCTGGGGATCCTGCGGCGACATATAGGTGTACCAGGGCTCCGGATTCGTTTCGATGTCAGCCAATGCGGGTATCGACGGATAGGTGTTGATCAGTGGATAAAGTTCGGTGCCCTTCTCGTTGTAATGACTGCGCAGCTCGGTATATGCGCTCAACGCAGCGTCATTGGGTAACAGGTTGAAGTCCCCTCCCATCACCCATCGCGCACCCTCGGGTAACGCCTGCAATCGAGTCATAATCTGCTCGATCTGCCGCTCCATTGTGTCGCTGCCCTGGGCGAATGCACTCAGATGCGTGTTGATAAGAATCAGCTCGTCGGCACCGGCCACAGGCAGCCGTACTTCGAGCATCGCGCGCTTGAGGTTGAACTGCCGCGTAACAATGTCATCCGTGGTGATGGCAGACAGTGCTCGGCGTGTCGCGTCGCCGATGGCGTACTTCGAGAGCACCACCAGTTTCATGCCGACGCGGCCGCGAATCGCCGGATGGGGAACGTAAGCAGCCTTCCAGTAAAAGGTCTCAACGTGGGACGTGTACTGCGGCAACTGCTGTAACAGTGCTTGGACCTGATCTTTTAAATGCGTACGCGTGGCGACGTCATCCACCTCCTGAAGCAGGACCACGTCCGGATCCTGCTGTTCAATAAAACGCGCTACCTGTCGCGTTACACGGTCGACGGTGTCGGCATCGGGCCAGGGATCGGGGCCGTCGTCATAGAAAAAATGATTGTTTTCATTGCCTGCCATGAACTGCACGTTCCAGCTCAGGAGCTTTACCCGCTGCCCGGATTCCAGTGTGGGAGCATCATCCACGTTGTGCACGGCCACCGACTCGATGGCCTTCGGATGGTAAGTGCTCAGATAGACCCAGGCCGAGAAGGCGATCAGGGCTACTACAACCAGACTGAAGAGGATTTTTATCAGTTTTTTCATCGGTGCCTTTGCTGGTAGAAGTTTGCGCCAGGTAAGATGTGATGCGATGTTACGCAATTCGACGGTCCTGTTCCCACCCCCCGTAATCAGCCCCTGTATTGAGCCCCTGCGATGAGCGCGACTCCCCTGCCCCTCACCATCGATATTGTCTCGGACGTTGTCTGCCCCTGGTGCATCATCGGTTATCGACAGTTACAGATAGCGTTAGCGCGAACCGAAGACCTGTTTGAGGCGTCTCTGCGCTGGCACCCTTTTGAGCTGAACCCCGCCATGCCTGCCGAGGGCGAAGAGGTGCGTGCCCATCTCGCGCGAAAATACGGTGCGACTCGAAACAGCGGAAGCCGCGATCGCCTCGTAACCCTGGGCCGCGCCATTGGCTTTGAGTTCGATTACTTTGACGGTATGCGTGTACTCAACACGTTTGCTGCGCACCAGTTGCTTCACTGGTCTCGACAGTTTTACCTCGAAACCGAGCTCAAGCTCGCCCTCTTCCGCGCATACTTCAGCGAGCGGCAGGACATCAGTGACCCGCAAACGCTGCGACGCATAGCGAGTTCCGTCGGTCTCGACAGCGACGCGGCTGCCGCCGCGCTTGCTGATCGACGATACGCAAACGCAGTGCGCCAGGAGCAGCAGGAATGGATGGACCGGGATGTGATGGCGGTGCCGGCGTTTTTCTTTGACAGTGCTTACCCGGTTCCTGGGGCCCAGGATCCCGATACCTTTGAGCGCGTGCTCAGGCGCATCCATCAACGTAAAACCGCTGAAGCAGCGCCTACCCTTTAAAACGCCCCTGCACGGTCGCCACAAGCGAACGCGCTCCAGCGTGATCGCGATGCTCACACAGGTAAACGCCCTGCCAGGTGCCCAGGCCCAGCTTCCCCGCCGTTACAGGAAGGGTCAGCTCCGTTCCCGTGAGTACCGATTTGATATGGGCAGGCATGTCATCGGGGCCTTCGAGCGTGTGACGGTAATGGGGAGCGTTTCGGGGTGCTAGCACATCAAAATGACGCTCCAAATCACCGCGCACGTCGGGGTCCGCGTTTTCATTGACCGCGAGCGACGCGGATGTGTGCCGCAAAAAGAGGTGCACCAGCCCTACTTCCAGCTCAGCCAGTTGCGGTAGCGCCTGCGTTATTTCGCTCGTCACCAGATGAAACCCTGCAGGCCTGGCTTGCAGCGTAATATTCGCCTGAGACCAGTGCATTTCACCGGACTGATTTACCGTGGACAGTTTCATGATGTTGGTGATGGTTTCTTCGACAGTTCTGCATTGTGGCGATCTGGACTGATCGGCATCAATGTTTATTACGCTCCGATGCTGCTAGTATTGGTTATATGCTTATTACTTTTGGCGATATATAAACCAATTCATTCTGTTGATCCAGCGACACGGCAAAACGCCTTGTCCAAATGCTGACCAATTATGAGGTGCCCCAGTGAGTAACCAGGCCCGTGTTACCCATTTTTTTGATGAGCCGACCAATACCCTGAGTTATGTCGTGCAGGATCCAGGCAGTAACGCCTGTGCCATCGTCGACAGCGTGCTGAACCTGGATTACCCCTCCGGAACGATTTCGTTTGAGGGAGCCGATGCGATTATCGACTTCGTGCGGCAAAACGGTCTGAACGTCGAGTGGATCCTGGAAACCCATGTACATGCGGACCACTTGTCAGCGGCACCGTATCTCAAGGAACGAGTCGGAGGCCAGATCGCCATTGGATCCGCTATCACCACGGTGCAGACCGTATTTGGCAAGGTGTTCAATGTAGACGAAGGCTTTCAACGTGACGGCAGCCAGTTCGATGTGCTGCTTGAGGAAGGCAGTGCGATCACCATCGGCGGTTTGCAAGGCACTGCAATGCATACTCCAGGCCACACGCCGGCGTGTATGACCTATGTGCTGGGCGACGCGGCGTTTGTTGGCGACACGCTGTTCATGCCGGACTTCGGAACGGCCCGATGCGACTTTCCCGGTGGCGATGCGGCTACTCTCTATCAGTCAATTCAGCGCATTCTTGAGTTACCCGCCGACACGCGCCTATTCGTGTGTCACGATTACATGCCCGACGGTCGTGATCTCGCGTTTGAAACCAGCATCGCCAGTGAGCGCGCCGAGAACATTCACGTGCGCGACGGAATCGATGAAGCGGCGTTCGTCGAAATGCGCGAAGCACGGGACAAAACCCTGGGCATGCCGAATCTGATCCTGCCTTCGTTGCAGGTGAATATGCGCGCGGGTCACGTGCCACCGCCCGAGAGCGGTGATCGCCTGTTCCTCAAGCTGCCCCTGAATGCGTTTGGCGGTCCAGACATCAGCGAACTCGCCGCCGAGGAATAAGCGCGTGACGATACGTCACAACCTGCCACCGCTGGACTGGCTTCGCGGCTACGACAAGCGGCTGCTGACCAGCGACCTGCTTGCGGCGGTCATCGTCACGATCATGCTGATTCCGCAGTCCCTGGCCTACGCCCTGCTCGCCGGGTTGCCAGCAGAGATGGGGCTTTATGCCAGCATTCTGCCCCTGGCCGCCTACGCGGCCTTCGGCACCAGCCGCACCCTGTCGGTCGGCCCGGTGGCGGTGGTGTCGCTCATGACCGCGACCGCCGTGGGCCGGATCGCCGAGACCGGTAGTCTGGGCTACGCCAGTGCCGCCATCGCCATGGCCGGCCTGTCGGGCCTGATGCTGATCGCCATGGGGCTGCTGCGCTTTGGACACCTGGCAAACCTGCTCTCTCATCCGGTGGTATCCGGGTTTATCACGGCATCGGGCATCATCATCGCCCTGTCCCAGCTACGGCACATCCTGGGAATCGATGCTCATGGTGAGAACCTGCCAACGCTGCTGGGTAGCCTTTTCGCCCATGTGGGCGAGACCAACACCATCACGCTTATCACTGGCGTCGCCGCGCTGGCGCTACTGCTCTGGACCCGTCGCGGCCTGGGGCCGCTGTTGCAACGTCTGGGCATGGGCAAAGATACGGCGGGTATGGTCGCAAAGGCAGGGCCCGTACTGGCAATCGTATTGACCACGCTGGCCAGTGTTTTCTTCGCCTTTGAGGATCGGGGTGTCGCCCTGGTTGGCAACGTGCCTCAGGGGCTGCCTGCCTTCGGCTGGCCACCCATGGATCTGGAACTGTGGCGCGAACTGGCGGTGTCGGCACTGCTGATCAGCGTAATCGGGTTTGTCGAATCCGTGTCTGTCGGCAAGACCCTGGCCGCCAAGCGACGCCAGCGCATCGATGCCAACCAGGAGCTTATTGCCCTGGGTGCAGCCAACGTCGCCTCGGCGGGGTCCGGCGGTTTTCCGGTCACTGGGGGGTTCTCGCGTTCCGTGGTGAATTTTGACGCCGGGGCCCAGACACAGCTGGCCAGCGTCTTTACCGCCCTCGGCATCGCGCTGGCCGCGCTGTTTTTGACGCCGGTACTCTATTACCTGCCCAAAGCGACACTCGCGGCCACCATCATCGTTGCCGTCACCTCATTGATTGACGGCAAAATCCTGGGCCTGGCCTGGCGCTATTCCCGCTCGGACTTCATTGCGGTGGCCGCGACGATAGTGACAACGTTGGTCGCCGGCGTAGAGCTGGGCGTTCTGGCGGGCATCGGCGTTTCTATCGCGCTGCACCTGCACAAGACCTCCCGCCCCCATATTGCGATTGTCGGCGAAGTGCCGGGCACGGAGCATTTTCGTAACATCGAGCGTCACGATGTAGTCACCTACCCCAGCATCATCTCAATGCGTATCGACGAGAGTCTTTATTTTGCGAATGCGGGCTACATGGAAAGCGCCATCTATGCGCTGGTAGCGGAAGCGGACGAAAGACTGGAACACTTTATTCTGCAATGCACGGCAGTCAACGAGATTGACCTGTCTGCCCTGGAGGCCCTTGAGTCGGTCATGGAGCGACTCAAGGAACAGGGCATTGCCCTGCATCTGTCAGAGGTCAAGGGGCCAGTGATGGATGCCCTGGAGTGCTCAGATTTTCTGCAGCACCTCACCGGGCAGGTGTTTCTGTCCCAGCACCAGGCCTGCGAGGCGCTCAAGCCGCGCTAACTGCTACTGCGCTGGCCGATTTGACGCCGCCTGCCAGAGCTTGAGAAAGCTGCGCTCCATAGCGTTCTCTGCCGCAAAACCCAGCTTTTGCTGCCAGCTCTTGCGGGGCACATAGCGCAGCTCGTAAATGCCGTGGGACTCCAGCTTTTGTTGAATGTAGTCGTCGGACGTTTCGAGCTCATCCACGAGCTTGACGTCCAGCGCGCGCTGGCCATACCAAACCTCGCCTGTTGCCACGGTGTCGATATCGACGCACTCGCGGTTTTCCTTGACGAAGGATTTGAACAGTTCGTGCGTATCTTCGAGTTCCTCGCGGAATTTTTCCCGCCCTTTGTCGGTATTCTCGCCAAACACGGTGACGGTGCGCTTGTACTCACCGGCGGTGAACAGTTCAAAGTCGATATCGTTCTTCTTGAGCAGACGGTGAAAATTCGGCAGTTGCGCCAGCACGCCGATGGAGCCGATAACGGCAAAGGGCGCTGCAACGATGCGATCGGCCACGCAGGCCATCATGTAACCACCACTGGCAGCGACCTTGTCCACCGCCACCGTCAGTTTGACGCCACGCTTGCGCAGTCGTTGCAGTTGGCTCGCCGCCAGACCGTAGCCATGCACCAGGCCGCCGGGGCTCTCAAGGCGCAGCAACACCTCGTCGCCCTCGCGAATCTCACCGACGAGGGCGGAGATTTCTTCACGCAGTTGAGCCACTGCTGACGCCCGAATATCGCCATGAAAATCCAGCACATACAGGCGTGGGGCTTCGTCGATCTCCTCCCCGCTTTTGGCCTGGTTCTTTGCGGCTTTGGCTTTTTCTTTGGCTTCACGCTTTTCGCGTTTTTTCTCTGCCTTGCGGTGTTCCTTGCGCTGCGCGGGCTCCAGCGTCGCTTCGCGAATCGCATCGCGTAGGTCACGATAGCGATCATTCAGTTTGCGCAACTCCAGATGCCCTTCGGACTCCGCCTTTTGCCGCTGACCCGCGGCGGCGATAAGTATGATGACTGCGCCAATGGCCACGACGACCGTGATCGCCTGGGCCAGGAACAGCCCATATTCCGATAAAAACTCCATGGATTACTTCTCCGGAATCAGGCGCCCGTGACGCGCCGACAGTGTTGTTGAATGAGTTGCCCGGCGATGGATGCAGGCGGGGGTATGGGCGGTAGTGCGCTGGGGTGGAACCAGTCCGCCTCGGCGATCTCTTCGGGCTCCGGTACGATGTCGCCGCTGACATACTCGGCAAAAAAGCCCAGCATCAATTGATTGGGAAAAGGCCAGGCCTGGCTATCAAAGTACGTCAGCGCCCCGACCTCCAAACCCACTTCCTCGCGGACCTCGCGACGCAGCGTCTCTTCCACGCTTTCTCCCGGCTCGATAAAGCCCGCCAGGGTGCTGAACATGGGCCGGGGAAAACGCGCGTTGCGGGCCAGTAGCATGTCTTCGCCGCGGGTAATGAGCACGATCACGCAGGGTGCGATGCGCGGATAAAGGGTGGTATTGCACGGCTCGCAGCCCATCGCCCGGTTGCGGTCTTTGAGCACCATGGGACCACCACAGCGTCCGCAGAATCGATGATCCCGCTCCCAGTCCAACAATTGGGCGGCGCGCCCCGCCAGTGAAAAGAGGCCGTCATCTACACGCCCGATCAACTGGTAGAGACTGCCGACCTGAAAGCGCATGGCGTCGACTTCGACGATGTCGTCGATTTCGACCGCAAAACAGGCCTGGCCATGCCAGTAGCCCACAAACTGCTCGCGCAGAATCTTCCAGCCGTTTTCGCTCAAATCCTCATCACAGAGAATGCACGGCTGGTGAGAGCGCATGTCCATGACGAGCTGGCCATTCTGAAACACACAGTGCAGGGCCCCCTCTCGGGACGGTGGAGGAGTCTGCTCCAGATCCAGCATAGATTTCCTTATATACAGAACGCGGAAAACGCGATGGGCTGCGTATCCTATGCACCCCCGCCCCGCCGGGCAAGCACGCTGCTGCGCATGGGGTACAGAACAGTGATTCTGTTCACGGGATTTGGCTTACCTCCAGTACAGCGATGACGTACACTTGCTTCTCTTTACGGGGAGATTTGCACATGAGCGAAACGACCGCCCAGGCGCTGTGGCATAACTTTCTGGGTCCGTCACCGGACTGGTACAAAAAAGCCATCATCGCCTTTCTGGTGATCAATCCGATCTTGTTGTTCACCGTTGGCCCGTTCATCACCGGCTGGGTGCTCATCGGCGAATTTATCTTTACGCTCGCCCTTGCTCTGAGATGCTATCCCCTGCAACCCGGTGGCCTGCTTGCCATCGAGGCCGTCATATTGGGTATGACCAGTCCCCACACGGTCTTTCACGAAGCCGAAGCAAATTTTGAAGTCATTCTGCTGTTGATGTTCATGGTGGCCGGTATCTACTTCATGAAAGAGCTGCTGCTCTTTGTGTTCACCAAGATTTTGCTGCGTATTCGCTCCAAATTGTTGCTGTCCCTGCTGTTCAGCCTGGTGGCAGCGGTGTTGTCAGCGTTCCTGGACGCGCTGACGGTCACCGCCGTCCTGATCAGCGTGGGCGTGGGTTTTTACGCGGTGTATCACAAGGTGGCATCCGGTAAAGGCGAGCACCACGAAGACCACGATCACGCCGATGACGATACCGTCCACGAACACCATCGTGAGGATCTGGAGCAGTTTCGCGCTTTTCTTCGTTCGCTGCTCATGCATGGCGCCGTGGGCACGGCCCTCGGCGGCGTTTGCACGCTGGTGGGTGAGCCCCAAAACCTGCTGATCGCCTCGGTGGCGGATTGGGACTTCATACGCTTTGTCACGATCATGGCCCCGGTCACCATGCCGGTGCTGGCCTGCGGTCTGTTGACCTGTGTGTTACTCGAAATGTCGGGCAAATTTGGCTACGGCGCCCAGCTACCCGACAACGTGCGTAAAGTGCTAGAGGAATTCCAGGCGCGTGTAGATGCGCAGATGAACAGCCGCACCGTGGCGCGCCTGGCGGTGCAGGCTATCGTCGCGTTGATCCTGGTGGTGGGTCTTGCCATGCACTGGGCCGCTGTCGGTCTCATAGGCCTGATGGTGATCGTACTGCTTACGGCGTTTAACGGCATCGTCGAAGAACATCAACTTGGCCACGCCTTTGAAGAGGCGCTACCGTTTACCGCCCTTCTGGTCGTGTTCTTTGCCATCGTGGCAGTCATTCATGACCAGCACCTCTTCACCCCGGTTATCGATGCGGTACTGGCGATGAGTGCGGATGTACGCCCCGCCATGTTCTTCCTGGCGAACGGGGTGCTGTCGATGATCAGCGATAACGTGTTCGTAGCGACGGTCTACATCAACGAAGTCAAAGCAGCGCTGGATGCGGGCACGATCACGCGACTGGAGTTTGATCAACTCGCGGTCGCCATCAACACGGGCACGAACCTGCCGAGCGTAGCCACCCCGAATGGCCAGGCAGCATTTCTCTTCCTATTGACCTCGGCGCTCGCGCCGCTGATTCGCCTGTCCTATGGACGCATGGTGATCATGGCCCTGCCATACACTGTCGTGCTTGGCGGTGTGGGTCTGGTCTGTGTAACGCTGTTTATCTGAGGGCGAACTAACGACGCCAGATTGGCTCTGCTCCGGCCGCCGCAATGTTGTCCAGTTGGGCTTCGTGAGCGGCCAGTTCGTCGGCGCTGGGCTCGATCACGGGCAATCTTGCCCGATTTGCCGGAAGGCGACGCAGGGTTTTTGTCGTCTGCTTACCCGTGCTCGAGTCGTCATCGCTGAGCGCCAGCGCCGTCTGCCCGCCGGTCATCGCCAGATAGACGTCTGCCAGTATCTCCGCGTCCAGCAGGGCGCCGTGTAAATCCCGGCTTGAATTGTCCACCATGTAGCGCTGGCACAGGGCGTCCAGGCTATTGCGCTGCCCGGGGTGGCGGGCGCGGGCAAACACCAGCGTGTCCATGATGTCGCAGCGCTCGGCCAGTGGCGAGGCCTGGGGATTCAGTCGCTGCAGTTCACTGTCCAGAAAACCCAGATCAAACGGCGCGTTGTGAATGATCAGCTCTGCCCCTGCCACAAACTCCTCGAACTCTGCAGCGACCTGGGCAAATACAGGCTTGTCGGCGAGAAATGTGTTGGTGATGCCGTGGACTTCCATGGCCCCGGCATCGATATCGCGTTGGGGATTGATGTAGCGATGAAAATGGCGGCCCGTGAGTCGGCGATTCATCAACTCAACGCAGCCGATTTCGATAATCCGGTGGCCCTGACTGACTTCCAGGCCGGTGGTTTCTGTATCCAGAACGATCTGACGCATGGGTGATTCTCAGGCAAGCATTTCGTCGATGGCACGATTGGCCAGGGCATCGGCGCGTTCGTTTCCGGGGTGGCCGCTGTGTCCCTTCACCCAGGACCAGGTAACATGGTGGCGCTGATTCTGCTCATCCAGGCGCTGCCAGAGGTCAGCATTCGCGACGGGTTTGCGTGAGGAGGTTTTCCAGCCCTTGCGCTTCCAGCCCGCCAACCACTCCGTTATGCCTTTCATCACGTAGGTGGAGTCCGTGGTCAGGGCCACCGCGCAGGGCTCCTTCAGTGCCGCAAGGCCCTCAATCGCAGCCATGAGTTCCATGCGGTTATTGGTCGTGGTCGCCTCTGCCCCATAGAGTTCCTTCTCGTGCTCTCCAAAAGAAAGCAAGGCACCCCAACCCCCAGGTCCGGGATTGCCACGGCAGGCACCGTCGGTAAAGAGAACCACTTTTTTCAAGGCTACTGCTCAACATCCCGCAGGTGGTTGGCGCTGCGGCCGATCGTACCGCTGCGGGCGCGCCCGCCGGCCGCGACAGCGAGACCGGGCAGTACACGCAAAGTCGCAGGTTTGCGTACAGGACGGCGCATACCGGCGATCTGCTTGATGGCATGGGCTATGTATACACTGCCCCCAGGCAACCGGTGCCCTACCGCCCACTGATCGATGCTTTCGGCCATACGTCGAAGCCTGGGACTCGCCGATGGTGGCAACGGAAACAGGTGTTGCACGGATTCCAATTCGCAATCCAGAAGGTTCAGCCAGTCCGTCAGGCGATGCAGGCTCACCGGTTGATGGTGATGCCAAAGTCCCGAGCGCCGTAGACCGTGCACAGCTTTGTAGGCAACCAGAAGACTGCGCGGATTGAAGCCAATAATCACCAGGTGGCCGTGGGGGCGTAGCACCCGCTGCATTTCGCGCAGACAGCCGTGCGGATGGGCATCGAACTCCAGGGCATGAAACGCGACGATCATGTCGACGGAATCACTGTCCAGCGGCAACTCGTCGCCATGGCAACACAGATCCACGGGCGCTACGCCATCGTGACAGGGACCCGCCACAACGCGGTGATTGATCGGGCTGCCATCGATTAGGCGCCGCCCGGGCAACGGCCCGAGTTGGAGTACGTGGTAGCCGAAAGCCAGATCCAGGATCGGTTGCAGCCGTGCACGGGTACTGTCCCACAACACCTCGTTGCGGGCCTTGGCGTACCAGGATTCCAGCGCCAGGGAAATCTCGCTAGACTGCATGTTGGCTTTTTCTTTCACAGGTATGCAGAGTAGCCACCGCGTAGGAACTTGGCAACGCTAGGGCTACATTCGGGCGTCGTCTGGCTGACTTTTATGCAATGCCATTGAGTTGCCCCTGCGTATCAACCCCTATCAGTTGAGGATTATTCATGGCCCAGATCCACGCCGTGCCGGCTTTCAGCGACAACTACATCTGGTTGCTGGAGAATGCCGATGGAACCGCTTTTGTCGTCGACCCCGGTGACGGCGATGCGGTGGACGATGCGCTGGCAGACAGGAACCTGCGACTCGCGGGCATACTCATTACGCACCACCACTTCGATCATGTGGGGGGCGTAGAAATGCTGAAGGAGAAATACGGCTGTCCCGTCTGGGGACCCCATAACCCCGCCCTGCCCTTCATCGATCACCGCCTGGGCGAAGGCGACCGGGTGCAGGCGGGAGATTATTCCCTTGATGTCATCATGGTGCCCGGTCACACCCTGGACCACATCGCCTATTTTCGCGCCGCGCCCGAGCCTCTGCTGTTCTGCGGTGATACGCTCTTCGCCGGTGGCTGCGGACGCATCTTCGAGGGAGACGCGCCCATGATGTACACGTCGCTCTCGCGTCTGGCTGCCCTGCCCGCCGAAACCGCCGTTTACTGCGCCCATGAGTACACATTGGCCAACCTCGCCTTTGCCAATGCGGCTGAGCCGGACAACGTAGCGTTACAGCAACGTACGGCAGAGGCGCAGTCCCTGCGTGACCGCGGTCTGGCCACGGTGCCTTCTAACATCGCTCTGGAGCGGGCCACAAACCCCTTTCTTCGCCCCGACAGCGCCGGTGTACGCGCCGCGCTGCAGGCCGCGGGACACGAAGCCCGCGACGACGATGTCGCCGTTTTTGCCGCTCTGAGGTCCTGGAAAGACAATTTCTGACCACGTCATCATGCGTCTTCTTGCTCTTCTTCTGATCGGCCTGTTGTCCGCCTGTGCCACCGAACCGCCCCCGGTGGTTTCGGTGCCCACCGGCGGGGAACTTCTGCCAGCGGTAAAACCCGCCAAAATCGAGCCCGAGAAATTACCCCCGGCGACGGATGTATGGGAACGCCTGCGCAGGCAATTGACGTTCCATACCCTGCACAACGCCCAGATCGGCGCCGCCCGGGACCACTATCTAAAGCAGACCCGGTTCCTGGAGGTCATAGCGCCGCGGGCCGAGCGCTACCTCTATCACCTCGTTACCGAGATTGAGCAGCGCGACATGCCCGCCGACATCGCGCTGCTGCCCCTGGTCGAGAGCGCCTTGAATCCCTTTGCGTACTCCAGCCAGCGCGCAGCGGGACTCTGGCAAATCATGCCCGGCACCGCAGACGACCTGAACATGCGTCGCGACTGGTGGTATGACGCGCGCCTGGATGTGCGTGACAGCACCCGCAGTGCACTGGATTACCTTGAAGCCCTGAACGGCGACTTCGATGGCGACTGGCTGCTGACACTGGCGGCCTACAACGCCGGCAAGGCGCGGGTCCGCCGGGCGATACGCAGAAATCGCGACGCAGGCTTGCCGACCGACTATTGGTCTTTGAAGCTGCCTCGAGAAACCCGTCACTACGTACCGCGACTCATCGCCCTGAGCACTCTGGTGGCCTTTGATCGTGCCCTTGGTCTGGAACTGCCCCCGGTTCCCAACTCGCCTGCCTTTGTCGCCGTGCCCACCGGTGGCCAGATTGAAATGCTGCGCGCCGCGGAGCTGGCGAAGATGGAACTGCTGGACCTGCGTCGCCTGAATCCAGGGCAACTGCGCTGGGCCACGGCGCCACACGGTAGCGGAGAGCTTCTGGTGCCCGCGGAACGCGCCGAGGCCCTGGCGTCGACGTTTGCCGCCCTGCCGGACGAACAGCGGGTGACGTGGGAGCACTACCGTATACGCCGTGGCGATAGCCTGATCCGTATCGCGAAACGCTTTGATACCCGCGTAGCCCTGCTTCGCGAGGTCAACAATATTCGCGGCAATATGATTCGCGCCGGCGATACGCTCATGATCCCCAGCAGCGAAGCCTGGCGCGAAAGCCTCGCCATGGCCCGCAAGGGGCGCACCGGGGTTCGCCGGGGTTATACGGTGCGTAGCGGCGATTCCCTGTATGTGATCGCTCAACGTTTCGGCGTCACCATCGACGACATCATCACCTGGAACAACCTGGACCCGGCTCGTTACCTTCAACCGGGCCAGGCGCTGACGCTGTTCATAGAGGGCGGCTGAAGCTAGTTGTCTCTATCTATACGAAAGAACACGGCATACAGCGTTGGCACAACGGTCAGCGTCAACACCGAAGCGAATCCCAGACCGGCCATAATCGTCACCGCCATGTTTTCAAAAAACACGTCTGACAAGAGTGGGATGAGACCAAGAATCGTGGTTGCGGCGGCCAATATCACTGGCCGCACCCTTGAGACCGCTGAATCGAGTATGGCTTCGCGCCCTGCTTTGCCATCCTCGATCTGTTGATCAATCTCTTCTATCAGAACAATAGCGTTCTTGATCAGCAGGCCAATCAGGGATAGAGCGCCGAGCAGGGACATGAAATCGAACGCTCCACCGGTACTCAGCAACCCGGCGGTGATACCGACAATGGCCAGCGGTACGGTCATCCAGATGATCAGAGGCTGGCGCAGCTTGCCAAAGAGTACGATGCTGGTCAGGATCATCAGCAGAATGCCCACCGGTAGCGAGCTACCGAGGCCCTCCTGGGCATTCTGGTTGTCTTCGTACTCCCCGCCCCAGGCCAGGCTGTAGCCCGCCGGCAAGTCGATCGCTTCGATCTGCGGACGTAGCCGTTCAAAAAGCGGCGTGGCGAGTTCGCCCGTGGGGTTGCACGAGGCAATGATCGTTGTCATGCGATTGCGGCTGCGCAGCAACGCATTCTCCCACTCTGTGCGAAAGCCCGTAACGACCGCCGAGGCAGGCACCGTCGTACCCAACACGGAACTCCAGATCTGCACATCACGCAGTGCATCCACATCACCGCGTTCCCGCTCGGCGGCGCGCATTTTCAGGGGTAGTACGCGATTGCCATCGCGGTAACTGCCTGCGGGCAATCCGTCGAAGGCAAACAGCATGGCATCCCCCAGATCCTCCCGCGATATACCCAGCTGCCGACCCACCTGCTCGTTGAACACTGGGGTCACCAGTTTCACCGGTGAGCGCCAGTCATTGCGAATGTCCACCGCCTCGGCATCGGCGCGCATAATGGCCTGGGCCTGCTCAGACAATGAACGCAGGATTTTGGGATCCGGCCCCGAAAAACGCGCCTCGATCTTCGCATCCCGGCCAGGGCCGATGCGCAGGGATTTGATGATGGGATCAAGTGAAGGTGCTTCGTTACGCAGTTTGTCTTCTATCGCCGACCAGAGCGCAGGTAACTGGGAAGGCTCTTCTACCCGCACGATGATCTGGCTATAGGCCGCGGTGGGTTCCCGGGAGTCGTATACCAGAGTAAAGCGTTGATGCGGGCCTCCAACGACTGCCGTCGTCTGCACGACACCAGGCTGTTCACGGATAAACCGTGATACCGCCAGCGTGTCGTCCTGGGTGCGGCGGATGTCCGTGCCCTCGGGCTCATAGAGATCGACGAACAGCAGTGGCGTGCTCGAGGCCGGGAAAAACCCGCTCTTGACCTGACCAAACCCCACATACCCCGCTACAAACAGTGCCAGCACGATGGCGAGCGTCACCCAGCGATGGTCGATGGCGGCAGCCACAAATCGCCGGTAACCGCGAAAGAACAGGCCGCCGTAGGGATCGCTGTTTTCCTGTGCGCCGCCGGGGCGGAGCAGCAACGCGCAAAACAATGGCGTGGTGGTCACGGCGGTGACCCAACTCAGTGTCAGCGAGATCAGAATGACGTAGAACAGCGAGCCCGCGAACTCGCCCGTATTGTCCGGCGAAAGGCCGATCGCCGAGAAAGCGAGAATCCCGATGGCCGTACCGCCAAGCAGCGCCCAGATGGTTTTACCAACGGCCTCGCGCGCCGCCTGCAGGGCTTTCATGCCCCCCTGCATTCGCACCTGCATGCCCTCTGCCACCACGATGGCATTGTCCACCAGCATGCCCAGGGCGATGACCATGGCGCCAAGGGAAATGCGCTGCAACTCGATCCCGTAGAGATACATGATGAGCAGGGTTCCAGCCACGGTTACGAGCAATACCGAGCCAATGATCAGGCCCGTGCGCAGGCCCATGAACAGCAGCAACACGACGATAACGATTCCTACGGCCTGGGCGACGCTCACAACAAACCCACTCACCGAGTTCCGGACTTCAAGCGGCTGGTCATAGACCGCCTCGAGGCTCATGCCGACGGGAATCAGGGATTGGATTTCTGCGAAACGCCTGTCGAGGCGCTGACCTACGTTCACAACGTTACGCCCCGCTGCCATGCTGATGCCCATGCTCAGGGCTGGCTTGCCGTTGTGGAAATACATCTTGGTCGGCACCGCTTCGTAGGCGCGCGTTATCGTGGCGATGTCACGCAGGCGTATCAGTTTGCGGTCCTGAGACGACACCAGAACGTCGCCCATCTCCTGCACCGACTCAAACTCGCCCGTGGGCTTGATACGCAGGTAATCGTCACCAACGCTGGCATTACCCGCATTGACCACGACATTCTGCGACCCGAGCACGCTGGCGATGGAAGCCGGCGTTATCCCCAGATCAGCCATTCGGGCGCGGGACAAATCCAGATAAACAACCTCTCGCTGCTCTCCGTCGATGGAGACTTTGCGCACACCATCCACGAGCACGAGCTCACGCTTTATCGTGTCCGCCACGTCATACAGATCACGCCACGTATAGCCATCGCCGGTGAGCATCAGGTAAACACCGTACACATCGCCGAAGTCGTCGATCACCATGGGGGCCAGTGCGCCTGGAGGCAGCTTGGGCCTCACATCGGTAATCTTGCGACGTAACTCGTCAAAGATGTTTGGCAGGTCGGCGGCGCCGTACTGGTCCTTGAACTCGATGCTGATGTCAGAGAGACCGGGGCGCGATACGCTCATCTTGATGCGCTTGAGCTGTGGAAGCTTCTGCAGCGCGTCCTCGATATGGTAGGTCACCTCATCCTGTACTTCGCGGGCCGAAGCGCCCGGGTACTGGGTGAGGATCTTCGCCATCTTGATGGTAAAGGCGGGGTCCTCCAGCTTGCCCATCTTCTGGAAGCCGTAGATGCCACCGACCGAAAGGATCACCACGACCAGCCATGAAATGACCGGCGTGCGTACGGAGTACTCGCCGATGTTCATGCGTCTGAGGGTCCCAGCTTTTCTTCTTCGCGGGGCATGGCCTGCTCGCCCGTCGCGAGCCGGGTTACTTTCATGCCGTCAGACAGGTACTCGGCTCCCACCGCCACGATCTCTTCGCCGCCCTGAAGGCCCGAGAGAACCTCAATCATGGAACCGGACATGCGTCCTGTCGTGACCGCGCGACCCCGCACGACCATGTCGGCCTCATCAAGCACAAATACGCGCGCCGATAGGGAGGCATCGGCCTGCACCGCCCGTGCCGGAACCCAGGTGACCGAGTCCTTGACCATAAGACCGGCGAAGTCGACCTCAACCTGCGCGGTCATGCCAGGCAACACCGTGAACTCCTCGGGCTGAGGCATGCTGAAGGCCACGCGGAACGTCTGCGTATCGGTATCTGCCTGCGTTGCGATCTCTTTGACCGTCAGGGCGAAGCTGGTATCTGGATGGTCGTCGAAGGACGCCATGGCGCGCACGGCTGCCGCCGCACTCTCTTCAGCGGCAGCGACCGACAGCTCGTCCTCTGGAGTAGCCTGAACACTGCGGACAACGGATTCGGGCATGGCAATGATCACGTCCAGTTCGTCCGTGTCCTGCAGATACACAACCTTCTGTTTACCGATCACCTCTTCGAAGTTATCGACATAGCGCCGTGCGATACGGCCTCTGAAGGGCGCCCTCAGTGTGGTGTAGTCAAGATTGGTCTGCGCCTGTGAGAGCGCAGCCCGCGTCGAACGGAACTCCGCTTCCATACGATCGTAATCCAATTGCGAAATACTGCCCGAACCGATCAGCTCTTCGGCGCGGGCGAAGTTTCGCTCGGCGTTCTCGAAGGCCGCCTTACGATCTTCCAGGGTGATCTCAAAGTCCGTGGGGTCCAGGCGTGCGATGACCTGCCCTTTGTCTACCATATCGCCTTCCCGGACCGGGAGCTCAGCGAGTTGTCCCGGCACCCGGAAGCTCAGCTCGGCGCGCTTTGACGCCTGTATCGTAGCGGGAAAACGCCGTATTTCGTTGCCGACGCCCGCATCCACCGTAAAGAGTTTAACGGGGCGCGAGTCGGGCTTTGCGACCGGCTCCGGAGGCTCGGAGCAGGCTCCGACACATACGACGCCGATTACGGTGGACAATCGGACAAAGGACACAAGACACCGGTTAACGATTTTGGCAGTCCGGGACATGGGCAACACTCGATGCGGAAGTGAAGCAATTATAGGTGCGCAGACTGCCGGGACGCGAGGGTTACCGTTCAACTCGAGTGCGCAGCTTACTCCTACGGGCCACACCACTCATGAGAGAGGCCAAGCGCGGTGAAATAGAGTGCGCAACGCACGGGCTCCGGGTACAGACTCTGCAATGCGCGACGATAGGCGGACAACTGCTCACCATAGTGCGACGATTGCTCCGCAAGAAAATCGGCTCGAGCCTGCCCTGGCAGCGGTACCGCGGTTTTGTAGTCCACCACCCAGCGTTCGTCCTTCTTTTCGTCCACAAAGACGTAGTCCAGCACCAGATCTCGCACACCCGCGTCGTCAGTCAGGCCTACGGCCAACTCTGCATGACGATCGGGACGATTTCGATCGAGCATCCAGCGCGCCCAGGGGTCGTTTAGCGTGCGGTTTAGGTCTACCAGAGCGCGCGAACACAGTTCATTGTGTGAAGCCTCATCAACGCCCTCATCACCGAGTGTGATCTGTACCAGCGTCAACAGCGCGTCGTCACACTGGTCGGGCAACTCCGCGCGATAGACCAGCGATTCCAACGCCCGGTGGACCGCCGTGCCATAAGCACGCGCTGTAAGATTCTGTACCGGCAACTGCAGGGAGCTGGCCGGGGTTCCCGTCGGGGCCTCAATATCGGGCACCTGCATCAACCGCCGGTACCCGGCCTTTTTGTGCGTGGCGGCGTCAGTTGGTTCGTGGTACTGAGGCACGTAGCTGTTCTCCAGCGCGGGCCAAAGATCGCTGAGCAGCGAGGCGGAACCTGGTGCACTCGGTGCCTCTTGTCTGTCGTTCCAGGGCAGGGTTCCACTCAACCAAAGGTAGTCGGCAGCACGGGTGCAACCCACATAGAAAAGGCGGGTCAATTCCAGACGCCGCTTTTCTTTTGCCTGCGCATACAAAAAGTCATACAGACGCCCTGTGTCTTTGGCACCGACGGCACTGCGGACATCCAGAAGGAATGCCGCACCTGTATCGGGTAGTACGTACTCATCCCACAGCAGCAGGTCCCGCTCCTGTCCGCCGGAACTCCGCGTAAGAGCGGGCAGATAAACCTGATCGAACTCCAGGCCCTTGGCTTTGTGCAGGGTCATGACCTGCAGCTTGCTGCCGCGATTGGCCGGCGCGCTATACAGGGACTGCAAAGCGTCATCCAGAACCGTCAGTGCGAGCCCCTCTCCTTCTTGTGCCAACTCCTCCAGCAGTTGAAAAAAGCTTTCGGCATCTGCTCGGTCCGACTCACCTGCCAGCGACGCGTCGCCGCCGAAACGTATCCAGCTTTGTTCAACCCATACGCGCACCGCCAGTCGGTCACGATAGTGTTCGACCCACAAAAACCACTCATGCAGCCATTGCAAACGATCCTGGGCCGACGCTGAGAGGCCCTCCAACTCGCCAGGCCCGCTGCGTCTAAAGCTGTCACCGCTACCAAAGTGGCGACTGATCAGCAGCAGGTCCTCGTGCCCTAACCCGACCGATGGACAACGCAACAGACAAAGCCAGCTGAACCTGTCGAGGGGGTCTGCCAGTACCCCATACAGCGTGCGCAGATCCTGAATCAGCGGCCGCGAGCCGAGCGGGTCGAGGTCCTGGCCCGCAAAGGGTATGCCACGTTCGCGGAGGCCCCGAAGCACGGGCTGCAGGTGGTTTCGGGTACGCCCCAGAATCGCGATGGACGTCACGCCCGGGTCCTCCAATGCGGGCAACAGACGCGAGCAGAGCGCATCGACCTCGGCTTCTTCACCACCATCACCAGTGAACAGCCGAATCTCGGGGGGCTGTTCGAGTGCACGCGCGGTATCGGCAGAACGAAAGGCCGCCGCACCGAGTTGACTGTCATCTTCGACAGGGAAAGCCGCAGAAAACTGCTTGTTGCACCACTGCACCAGCGCACCGGTGCTGCGAAAGTTGACGGTCAGATCCAGGGGTTGGAGCGACAGGTCTCCCACCCCGGTACCGCGGGCCTGGATAAACAGACCGACATTCGCTTCGCGAAAGCCATAGATCGACTGCATCGCGTCACCGACCAAAAACAGCGTACGCGGGGCATCCGGATTACTGTCGTTGTGTTCAGCCCAACCTCGAGTCACACGTCGCACGAGTTCGAACTGCAGCGTGGACGTGTCCTGAAATTCATCGACCAACAGGTGCTCAATGCGATGGTCGAGTTGCAGAGCCAGGTCTGTGGGCGCCTCGTCCTCGCCCAGCGCCGTCAAAGCAGCCAGGGCGATCTGCGCATGATCTGCCTCACCGTGCTGACGGAACACCAGCAGAAGCTGGGCCGCGAGTCGTGGCAACGCCCGCGTCAGAGAGGCAAGCACGTTCCAGTGTCCGCCGTCGCCGCCGGGCTCCGGGAGCGTCAGCAGACGGCGAAGTTCGGTGCACAGTACTTCACCACCCTCTTCCCGGAGCCGGGTCAACAGCTCAACCATCTCATTCTTCAGTTCGCGAGCGGCGTCAGAGTCAACGGGAAACCCCGAGCGTTTGTCGACGGTCTTGCGCCAGTCTCCGCCCTGGGTCAACAACAGCCCTATCATTGCCTGCCAACGGGCTACATCGTCCTGCGTCGGATCAAAGTCCAGGGCCCTGCCAGCGCCCTGTAGTTGATCCCGCTGCCCCAGCACCGTCTGTAGCGTCTGCAGATACGGTTTCAGATGCAGACGCGCCCGCTCCAGGCGGTAGGCTACCAGCGCCTGAATAGACATCTGCAGCGATGCTTCTTCGTGGTCGCCAACCGATGACACCCCAAGGCGCGGCAACCATTGATCACGTCGGGACAGCAGCTGCGCGAGCAGGTCCAGCGTGGTCTCCCACTGGTTATCCAGGTGCAGCAGCAGTGTCTCGACGTCGCGGCGTCGGCCCTCATCACTGCTGCGTAGCCCTGCTTTGAGGAACCGCTCGGCGGCTTCGCGATACAGCGGCCGGGCATCATCAATCGTCCTCAGCTGACCACCACAGCCGGACTGCACGGGCATCTGCCGGCTCAGCTCGCTACAGAAGCTGTCGATGGTGCGGATCGCCAGACGATGACTGTTACGACGAATGCCCCAGTTGAGGGACAGGTCCCGCTCCAGCGCACCCATGGCCAGGGTACGCAGCTCCCGCTCATGCGCTGACTGTGCGGGTCTGTTTGCCGCGGCATCGCTTAACGCTTCGATAACCCGCGAGCGCATCTCCGCCGCGGCTTTGCGGGTAAAGGTGATGGCGACAACGCGTTCGGGGTCATCACAGCGCGCCAGAAGCGCGAGGTAACGCTTTACCAGCAAACCGGTTTTACCTGAACCGGCTGGTGCACTGACGCAGAATGACCCCAGGGGGTCGAGAGCCCGCTGTCGCGCCGCATGATCCTGGGGGAGATGATCTTCGCTCACGATGCCAGCTCGTTCACGCGACACAGCGCCTGCCGCTGACAGAAATCGCAGGCATCACCCTGGGGGTCAACCCGGTTTTCTCCCGCGACGTACTCGCCCACCAACTGTTCGAGCTCTGACCGCCAGTACTCCCGATGAAGCGCCATACTCATCTCGCGCGTGTCGCCTTCATGCGAGTAATTGTGGGCGGGGTGTATCCCCTCGGCAAACTCGCCATCGCCCACCCCGCTATATCCGGCTTCGCCGGGTCGCAGACACCCGTAGGCGATACCGTCCGCAGGGGCATCAAGCAAGGCGTACAACAGGAGCTGCGGGCGCTTTGGCCTTGCCTCGAACCACCGCTTGAGAACTTCTGGCTTACCGGTCTTGTAGTCGATGATGAGGGTGCGACCATCCGCCAGCTGGTCCTTGCGATCAATTCGCAGTCGCAGGGTCAGACCTGCCAGTTCCAGGTCCTGTGTTTCTTCTCTGGCGACGACGCTGAAAGGCGTGCGCTGCATCTCCAGCGAAAGCCAGTCCGTCAGCACCTTCGCCATACGCAGGCGTTCGATATCGAGGACCTCGCTGCCCAACAGCACTCGTCGAGCCCCAGTGACTTCCTTAAGCGCGTCATCCAGCGCTTGTTCGATGGTCTGCCCGATCAATGCTTCGTCAGCGTCCTCAAGCGCCGCATGATCCGGAAACACGCCGTAAAGAAAATGCAGGGCGCGATGGAGCAATTGTCCGCGCTCCCAGGGAAACAAGCCTGCCAGTCGATCCGACGGCGCAAAGGCATTCAACCGGCCCCGGGCGAAGGCGCGGAAGGGGCATAGGGACTGGTCCTCAATGACTGCGCTACCTGTACCCTGCGACCGCTCCTCTTCACTGAGGGGCACAGGGTGAAGCGACACGTCCTCGATCTGCGCCGGGGTGTTCTGCATGAACCAGGTCGGGGCAATTGCTGCCTCTTCTGCAAAATCGTAGCCCGCGTTCAGGAGTAATGGACTGGGTGACACGAGCGCTTCGTCGGCACGATTCACGTAGCTCACGAGCAACTGCCCGGTGGATGCACACCACGAAGACCAGCGAGCGTGAGACCAGCGATGCTCCCAGTTACTGTCGCAGTGTGGCATCTCGTGCTTGCGCTGCAATGTGGTGGGCAAATAAGGATTGGGACTCGCGGCTGCCGGCCACTGCTGGGCGTCCATACCGGTGACCCAAAGGCCATCAAACGATAGTCCGGTGGTTTCCAGGGGGCCGAGCACCTGGATGCCGCGATCCTGGGTCTGCGGCTGAAACTGCTGCTCGCCAATGTGACTGCGCAACTGCGCCAGGCAGCTACCGTAATCCAGCGGCGGTAACACCTCGTCCAGTGCCGCAAAGCTCTCCAATGCCTGTTGCCAGTGTTGCAATTGCTGGTACTCCAGTGAATCCAGGCTCTGACCGCGCGGCCAGCCCCAGGCTTCAAGAAGGTTCTGCAACGTAGCGATCCATTGCGAAGGCACTCGCTTGCTCTGGAGCAGGCGCTCCTCCGCTTCTAACGCCCGGGCGCGGTCCCACGGCGCCGTACCGGGCCGGAAGGCGTCGTTGAGCATGCCACGCATCAGAAACTGCGGCAGCTCTGCCTGCCCCAGATCCTTCAGGGCATCCACGCTGGATTGCAGCGGCTGTTTGCCTTGCTCAAAATCTGCCAGAAAGCGGGAGTGAAGCACCGTCACCAGGCTGTCTACCGACACGGTTTCAGCGTTCAGAGAAAGCACATGCAGGGCATCGCGAATCAGGGGTACCTGGTCCAGACGAAACCCGGTGGCGAAATTCACGGGCAGACTGTCGTAGTCCACGGTCAGACAATCGAAGCATCGCCTGAGCAGCGTCTCGAAGATCGCGCGATCGCCATCCATATCTGACAACACCACGGCGTACCGGCCAGTCGGATGCTGGTCGTGGCGCGCTTTGCACCATTGCGCGGCGGCTGACAATTCCTCGCGAGGGTCGCTAAAAACCCGGACGGTGTTGGCACTGGTGTTGGCACTGGTGTTGGTATTGGAGTTGGTGTTGGCTCGTGGCGAGCTACCGTTTTCTACCACCGAGGCGTCAAAAACCTTCGCTATCCGCTGGTACAGTGGCGGCAGATCATCCAGGTGAAGCAACAGAATTTCGCGAGCGTCAGGGGTCACCTGCGCCAGTTCCGCAACCGCCTGCTCCGGTGTGATCCACGCCCGCTCGCGCATTTCACGGCGAAAACGACCGCTCCACACCAAAAAGGCCTCGCTGTCAGCACCAAAGCTGAAGCTCTGGGCCAGGGCTGAATCTTCAGGATCAAGGCACCACAGCTCAAGGCGCTCGTGCGCCTCCTGGCAAAGCGCCGCCGCACGGGACGTGTTGAGCAACGAAAAGCCGCGAGGATCCGCCTCGATGATCTGCTGCCAGAGCAGTCGCTGCATCGGTGCGCTCATCACGCGCCGCGGCACAAGTTGGCCCCGTGTAACCCGCCTGTTCCACAGATCGAGCCAGTACTGACGATGAGGCATGATGTCGCCGCGCACCCAGGCGGTATCTCGCCGCGCTCTGCGCCATTGGGCCAGGGCATCGCGCACCGCACGACTGAGACGACGATTGGGCGTCAGCAGGTCGGCTCCGGCTTCGAGGCGAAGCGCAAGATCCTCGTCAAGCTCAAAAAGCGGACCAAGGGTCATACCAGATACCTCGTAACGATCAGAACGGGTGCTGTTTCTGGCCGACGCGCGAGGGTGTTTGCGGTGTTTCTATTACGCTGCCTACCCTTCATGCCACCACTGCTTTAAAATCCCGCCGCTTTCACTGATCCGATTCCCTTCGCCGTCTCGCATGAACTGTCGGCACTCTAGCAGGACCCCGCTCATGAGCAACAACGTGCACAACGTAAATGTCGCCTCACAGGACATATTGGTCACACCCGCCAGTCTGAAAACGGCGGTGCCCTTGACAGAGGCGAGAGCCCGGGCAGTCACCGAAGCCCGCGAGACCGTCTGGAACATCCTCGACCGCAAAGACCCGCGCCTGCTGGTCGTTGTGGGTCCCTGCTCTATTCACGACCCCGAAGCCGCGATGGACTACGCCCGTCGCCTGAAAGCCCTGAGCGATGAACTGGCTGACACGCTCTATATCGTTATGCGGGTCTATTTTGAGAAACCGCGCACGACCGTCGGCTGGAAGGGACTGATCAACGATCCTCACCTCGACGACTCCTTCCATATTGAAGAGGGGCTGCATCTGGCCCGGGGGCTGTTGGCGGATATCGTGGATCTTGGCCTGCCGGTTTCAACGGAGGCGCTGGACCCGATCTCGCCCCAGTACATTCAGGACTTGATCAGCTGGTCGGCGATTGGTGCCCGCACCACCGAATCCCAGACGCACCGTGAGATGGCCAGTGGCCTGTCTTCGGCGGTTGGCTTTAAAAATGGTACGGACGGTGGGCTTACGGTGGCAATCAACGCGTTGCGCTCTGCCAGCCGTGAGCATCGTTTTCTCGGGATCAACAGCCAGGGGCAGGTATCCGTATTCACGACTCGCGGTAATCAGTACGGGCATGTGGTTCTTCGCGGTGGCAGCGCTGGCCCCAACTATGACTCAGTGCATATCCGCCTGTGTGAGCAGGCGCTGGAGAACGCCGGTCTGCCAGCCACGATCATGGTCGATTGCAGTCACGCCAATTCCAACAAGGACCCATCGCTGCAACCGCTGGTGGCAGACAACGTGGCCAACCAGATTGTTGCGGGCAACCGCTCGGTCATCGGGCTGATGATTGAGAGCAACATTCACGCCGGCAATCAGCCGTTGTCTGATAAACGTGAGGAACTCGCCTACGGCGTCTCTATCACCGATGGATGTATCGATTGGGACGACACCGAAAACTGCCTGCGTGGTCTACACAGCAAGCTCTCGGGAGTGCTTACGGCGCGGCTGCAGGACTGAGCGGCATCGCGCCAAGGCGCTTACGCGAGAATTACGCGCTGACGCGTCCCACGTGCATCCCGCTCTGGTTCGGTACCGCTGCGGACAAGCAAGCTCAATAAAACGCGTTGCTCCGGTCCGAGTGATCCGTCATATCGCGCACTCCCTTGAGCTGGGGAAGCTGCTCGAGAAGGGTTTTTTCTACGCCGTCCTTCAACGTGATACTCACGGCACTGCAACCCTGGCAACCGCCGCCAAATCGCAACACGGCGTATTCATCTTCCGTGACTTCCACCAGCGACACCTCACCGCCATGGGACGCCAGCGCAGGATTCACCTCGTTGTACAACACGTAATTTATGCGGTCTTCGATCGGTGAGTCCTCATCGACCCGGGGCATTTTTGCGTTGGGCGCCTTGATGGTCAGCTGTCCACCCATGCGATCTTTGGCGTAATCGACCAGCGCATCTTCAAGAAACGGCACGGAGCGACCCTCGAGCCAGGCCGTGATTTTCTCAAATTTCTTTTCGACATCATCGTCTTTCACATCGCCATCGCGACAGTAGGCGATGCAGGTTTCGGCACGGGGCGTACCGGGTTGATTGATAAACACACGCACCCCCAGGGCATCGTCCTGCTTCGAAAGCAGCTCCGTCAGATACTCCTGGGCACTGTCGGTGATTGTCAGCATTAACCGGGCTCCAAAAACTTAGTAAAACGCTCGGGAATTATAGCCGAGCCTCCTTCTGTTAAACACCCGGACCACGCGCAAATCTATATCGAAATATTTTGATATAGCTTGTAGCGCTGGTATAGTGCGACCCCTACAGGCTACAGAGCATGGGGCTCTGTACGTAACCAACGAGCACCCATGACTACCCCGATCAGCCCTCTCGAAGCCGCCCTGTCGAACCGCATCCTGATTCTGGATGGGGCCATGGGCACTATGATCCAGGAAGCCAGCCTGGAAGAGGCGGACTACCGGGGCGAGCGCTTCGCGGACCACCCCGCCGACCTCAAGGGTAACAACGACCTGCTGTCGCTTACGCGCCCGGATGTTATTGCACGTATTCATCGTGAATACCTCGACGCCGGTGCCGACATCATCGAAACGAACACCTTCAATGCCACCGCGATTGCCCAGGAAGACTATGGATTGCAGGCGCTGGCCCCCGAAATCAACCTTGCCAGCGCCCGTATTGCCCGCAAGGTCGCCGACGAGGTGACTGCCCTGAATCCCGAGCGTCCGCGTTTTGTCGCTGGGGTTCTGGGTCCAACACCGCGAACCGCGTCCATATCGCCCGATGTCAATGATCCCGGTGCACGGAACATCACCTTTGACCGTCTGAGTGAGGACTACGCGGCCGCTGCGAACGGCCTGTTGGACGGCAGCGTTGATCTGTTGATGATCGAAACGATCTTCGACACGCTCAACGCCAAGGCCGCGATCTTTGCCCTGGAATCCGTCTTTGCGGCCCGGAGTGAGCGGGTGCCGGTAATGATTTCTGTGACCTTCCCGGACAACAGTGGTCGCAATCTGTCAGGTCAGAGTCCTACGGCCTTCTGGTACTCCGTGGCCCATGCCCGCCCCCTTATTGTGGGGAGCAACTGCGGCCGGCCGTTCCGAGATGTGCGGCCCTTCCTCGAAGAGATGTCGCAACAGGTCGACTGTCATTTCAGCGCACACCTCAATGCGGGGCTACCGAACGCCTTTGGCGAATACGACGAAACACCTGAGATTCTCGCGGGCGAATTCCGCGAATTTGCCGAGCGGGGCTTCATCAACCTGGCCGGTGGTTGCTGCGGTACGACGCCTGCACATATTGCCGCCATTGCCCGGGCCGTAGAGGGCTTACCGCCCCGCCCCCTGCCCTCGCACGAGAGTGCGTGTCACCTCAGCGGCCTCGAACCGTTCAGCTTTGGCGCCGACAGCCTGTTTGTGAACGTGGGAGAGCGCTGCAACGTCACGGGATCGGCGCGCTTCAAAAAGCTCATCCTCAGCGGCGATTACGAGACCGCCCTGGATGTAGCGCGCACGCAGGTGGAAGACGGCGCACAGATTATCGACGTCAACATGGATGAGGGCATGCTCGACGCCGAAGAGGCCATGGTCACCTTTCTGAACCTGGTGGCGGCCGAACCAGATATCAGTCGGGTTCCCATCATGGTGGACTCGTCGAAATGGAGCGTCATCGAAGCAGGCCTGCGCTGCATCCAGGGCAAGGCCGTCGTCAATTCCATCAGTCTCAAGGCCGGTGAAGAAGAGTTTCTGATCCAGGCGGCGCTGTGCCAGCGCTACGGGGCCGCGGTGGTCGTGATGGCGTTTGACGAGGATGGGCAGGCGGATACCTTGCAGCGTCGCCAGGTGATTTGTGAGCGGAGCTATCGCCTGCTGCTCGATCGCCTCGACTTCAACCCCGAAGACATCATCTTCGATCCCAACATCTTTGCGGTGGCCACGGGTATCGAAGAGCACAACCGATACGCCCTGGACTTCATCGAGGCCACGCGCTGGATCAAAGAGAATCTACCCGGTGCGAAGGTCTCGGGCGGCGTGTCCAACGTGTCATTCTCGTTCCGGGGCAACAACCCCGTGCGCGAGGCGATCCACTCCGTATTCCTTTACCACGCCATCGCCGCTGGCATGGACATGGGTATCGTCAACGCGGGGCAACTCGCGGTGTACGACGAATTACCCGCAGAACTGCGTGACGCTGTCGAAGACGTCATTCTGAACCGACGCGATGGCGCGACGGAGCGCCTGCTGGACATTGCCGCAAAATACCAGGGCGACGGCCAGGGCAGCGCGCGCGTCGAGGACCTCTCCTGGCGCGATGAGCCCGTAAAAAAGCGTCTGGAGTATGCGCTGGTCAAGGGGATCAACAGCTACATCGAAGAAGACGCCGAAGAAGCGCGCCAGCAGGCCGACCGCCCCATCGAGGTTATCGAAGGTCCGCTCATGGATGGCATGAACGTCGTGGGTGATCTGTTTGGTGCCGGCAAGATGTTTCTGCCCCAGGTGGTCAAGAGCGCCAGGGTGATGAAGCAGGCGGTCGCCTATCTCCAGCCCTACATCGAGGCAGAAAAAGCTGCCGGCTCATCGAACGGTCGCATTCTCATGGCCACGGTGAAAGGTGACGTGCACGACATCGGCAAGAATATTGTTGGCGTGGTCTTGCAGTGCAACAACTATGAGGTGATCGATCTTGGCGTGATGGTTCCCTGCGAAGAAATCCTGCGCGTCGCCCGAGAAGAAGACGTTGATATCGTCGGACTATCAGGCCTGATCACCCCCTCCCTGGACGAGATGGTGCACGTTGCCTCAGAAATGCAGCGTCAGGGCTTCGATGTGCCGCTGATGATCGGCGGGGCCACCACATCTAAAGCCCACACGGCGGTGAAGATCGAACCCTGCTATCAGAATGACCTGTCTGTGTATGTGCCCGATGCCTCTCGCAGCGTCGCTGTCGCTTCGCAACTGCTCGGCGATGGCAAGGCCAGTTTTGGCGCTGAGCGCCGCGACGAGTACGAGCAGGTGCGCGAGCGCATGGCGAACCGCAAACCCAAAGTGGCACGCCTGAGCTACGCCGATGCCCTGGCCAATCGGGCGGTGTTTGACTGGGGAGACTATGAGGTTCCCGTGCCGACCTTCACTGGCGTGAAAGTGATCGACGACATTCCCCTCGAGGCGCTGGTCGAGACCATCGACTGGACGCCCTTCTTCATCACCTGGGAACTGGCAGGCAAATATCCGCGCATTCTTGACGATGAGGTTGTCGGCGCCCAGGCACGGGAGCTTTTCGCCGATGCGCAAGACATGCTGAGCCGCATTGTGGATGAGCAGTGGCTCAAGCCCCGGGCGGTGCTCGGTTTCTGGCCCGCCCACTCCAATGGCGAAGACATTGTGCTCGACGGCGCAGGCGCCGAGGGCGTCACCCTGCACCATCTGCGGCAACAGGGTGCCAAGCCCTCCGGGCAGGCGAATTTCAGCCTTGCCGATTACGTTGCTCCCGAGGGGGACTTCATCGGCGGGTTCTGCGTGACCACCGGCCACGGCGTTGACGAGCGCGCCAGCGCCTTCGAAGCGGCCCACGATGACTACAGCGCCATCATGCTCAAGGCCCTGGCAGACCGCCTCGCGGAGTCCCTCGCCGAATATCTGCACCGCCTGGTACGACGGGAGCTATGGGGCTACGCGGCAAACGAGGACCTGGCCAACGAAGAACTGATCCGGGAGCGCTACCGCGGTATACGCCCGGCGCCGGGCTACCCTGCGTGCCCGGATCATACGGAAAAACGCACGCTGTTCGACCTGCTCAACGCCGAAGAGAACTGCGGCGTGAGTCTGTCCGAAAACTATGCAATGAGTCCCGCAGCAGCCGTCAGCGGCTGGTACTTTGCCCATCCCGAGGCACGTTATTTTGGTGCGGGAAAAATAGGTGAAGACCAGCTTGCATCACTGGCGCAGCGCAAAGGCATGACGCAGGCTGAGCTGTCACGCTGGCTGGCTCCCAATCTGGATTGATAGCCCAAAAAGGCTGAGGTAACAAAGAATGAATGACACCCCTGACGCGACCGACTCCAGCAACACCGAGGCGGTAGCCACGAAAACGAATGACGCGTCTCAGGTCGAGAAACCGGATTCACACCAGTCACTGAACCCCTTTCAGGTGATCGGCAGTGTTTTTGCAGCCGGTCTGGGCGTGCAGAGCAGCAAAAATCGCGAGCGCGACTTCAAACAGGGACGCGCCGGCACGTTCATCGCCGCTGGCCTGATCTTCACGGCCCTGTTTATAGGCACCGTGTATACCGTGGTATCCCTGGTGCTGAGCAATCGCTAGGACGGCATTCCCAGCAGCCAGAGCGAAACGGTAACCACGACGACCGTGACAATAACAACAGCGGCAATTGCATCGACACTACTGTCGGAGCGTTGAGGACCTGCACCCATGGGACTGGCTTCCTGATAGTAAAAATCGGGCGCAAGTTTAGCACTCCGCCGGGGGCTTCCCCAACCCCCGAGGCTGTCCCGGTGCAATGCTCCCGAAGAGCATCCGCTGGCGGTTCTAAGCTTATGAAAAACAAAAATAATTGAGGTCCGCCAGGCGAGGTAAACTGCGCCCTCGCAAACGATCCAGAATCCCATGTACCAGTACGACAATATCGATCAGACGCTTGTGGACGAGCGTGTCGAACAGTTTCGTGAGCAGACCGAGCGCTACCTGAGCGGCGACCTCAGTGACGCCCAGTTCCTGCCCCTGCGCCTGCAGAATGGGCTGTACGTACAGCGCGTTGCACCCATGCTGCGCATCGCGGTGCCGTATGGCCTGCTCAGTTCGCGGCAGTTGCGGGCACTCGCCGCAATTACTCGACGGTACGACAAGGGCTATGCCCACGTCAGCACCCGCCAGAACTTCCAGATCAACTGGCCACGTATTGAAGATGTGCCGGACATTCTTGCCGATCTCGCAGCGGTGCAGATGCACGCCATCCAAACCAGCGGCAACTGCATTCGCAATACCACCACAGATCAGTTCGCCGGTGTCGCCGCCGACGAAGTCGTCGACCCACGCCCCTACTGCGAAATCATTCGCCAGTGGTCCACGTTGCACCCTGAATTTGCGTTTCTGCCACGCAAATTCAAAATCGCGGTCAACGGCGCTGAAAACGACCGCGCCGCCATTCATTTCCACGACGTGGGGATTCAGCTCTACCGTAACGAAGCCAGTCGCGTGCGTCTGCGTTTTCTGGTCGGTGGCGGCCTCGGCCGTACCCCCATGGTCGGCCGTGAAATTCGCGACGACCTGGACCCGAAGCACCTGCTCACCTACCTCGATGCAATCCTGCGCGTCTACAATCTCAAGGGACGGCGCGACAACAAGTACAAAGCGCGCATCAAGATTCTGGTCAAGGCCATGGGTGTAGAGGCATTCCGCACCGCCGTTGACGCGGAGTGGGCGTCCTCCAAGGACGGTCCGACCACGCTGACGGACGACGTGCTTAATGCAATGGCGGCTCACTTCACTGCCCCGCCCTACGAAACGCTGGACGGTGAGGCCGAGCACCGCTTTGTTCATGACGCGACTGCCCGCGACCCGCTCTTCGCCGGCTGGGTGGCCCGAAACACCCAGGCTCACCAGCAGACGGGGTACCGCGCCGTGACCATTACGCTCAAGGCAACCGGTAACGCTCCCGGTGACATCAGTGCCGAGCAGATGGATGCAATCGCCGATCTCGCCGATCGCTATGCCTTTGGCGAGTTGCGCACCACCCATCAGCAGAACATTGTGCTGGCCGATGTGCGTGAAAGCGACCTGTTGTCGCTGTGGCGTGATCTGCAACCGCTGGGTCTGGCGGCATCCAACGCAGGTCATATCACCGACATGATCTGCTGCCCCGGTGGCGATTTCTGCTCACTCGCCAACGCCAAGTCGATTCCCGTTGCCCAGGCTTTGCAGGAACGCTTTGACGCCATGGATTACCAGTACGACCTGGGCCCCATCGAGCTGAACATCAGCGGTTGCATGAACGCCTGTGGCCATCACCACGTGGGACACATCGGCATTCTTGGCGTCGACAAAAAGGGCCAGGAGTTCTACCAGATATGCCTTGGCGGATCCCAGGGTGGCAACGCTCAGGTGGCACAAATTCTTGGCCCGTCCTGCAGTCGCGCCGACGTACCCGATGTCATCGAAAAAATCCTGCAATGCTATGTCGCTTTACGTGACAGCGAAGACGAAACATTTATCGCTGCGTTTCAGCGCTGCGGTATCCAACCCTTCAAGGAGGCGGTGTATGGCCAGCCCTGACAATTTCGATATCAGCGAAACCACGATCGCAACGGGGCAGCTGATCTCGCTCGATGACTGGCTGGCCGCCGGGACACCGGCAGACGCGGTGGTTGCTGTAGACTCTGATGCGAACCTCGATGCGCATTACGCCGCGCTGGCCCGCGTCGAATCAATTGTGATGGCCCTGCCGGCCTTCGCCGACGGTCGTGCGTTCAGTCACGCTCGCAAACTGCGGGACCGGGGCTTTGCTGGCGAACTGCTGGCGGCCGGCGATGTGTTGCCCGATCAGTGGCCGTTTCTCAAACGCTGCGGTTTCACCGGCCTTGTCGACGAGCGCCTTGCAGATGAAGCGTTTGGACTGAGAGTCGTTTCGCAGGTGTATCAGGCCGACGAGCAGCAGCGTCAACCGGTTTTTCGTCGCGCGCCCCGCGCCTGAGCCCCGCTACTCCCGACCCTATTGACGGGGCTGCTACACTCACGGATCACTCAGGGCCCGTGTTATGGATCACAGCTCCGTCACCTTCGCATTTTTTCTGATTTTCAGCGGTGCCGCCGTGCTGGCATCCGTTGCGCTGTACACGCGCCAGCCTCTGATTATCGCCTACATTGCGCTGGGCGCCCTCATCGGACCCTACGGGTTCAGCCTGGTCACGGATCTGCAGCTTCTTTCAGATATCGGCCATATCGGCATCATCTTCCTGTTGTTTCTGTTGGGACTGGACATGCAGCCCCAGGCACTACTGGCCACCCTGCGCAAATCCACCGTCGTGGGCCTGGCGAGTTGCGCTGTGTTCTTTGTAGGAAGCTGGCTGCTCACTCGCCTGTTTATAGACGATGGGATGCAGGCGGCGATCGTTGCCATTGCCATGGTCTTCTCCTCAACCATCATCGGCATCAAGCTGCTGCCGACCACCGTGCTGCATCACCGGCATATCGGCGAGATGATGGTCGGCCTGCTGCTGTTGCAGGACCTTCTCGCCATCATTGTGCTTGTGCTCATCATGGCGGCCTCGGGCAGCGCCGAGGGTGACGCGCTGCAGCAGGTGGTATTTGTATTGCTTGCGCTACCCCTGCTTGGTGTCGGCGCGTGGGCTGCAGTCCGGTATATGCTGCTGCCGCTGATCCAGCGCTTCGACCGATTTCACGAATACATCTTTCTGCTTGCCATAGGCTGGTGTCTGGGCCTTGCAGAGTCCGCCCAGCTACTGGGCCTGTCGGCAGAGATCGGCGCGTTTGTGGCAGGCGTCACCATCGCAACCAGCCCCATCGCCCAGTACATCGCCATCAATCTGAAGCCCCTGCGGGACTTCTTTCTGATCCTGTTCTTCTTCGCCGTGGGTGCGCGCTTCGACCTGGGCATGCTGTCTCTGGTCTGGGTGCCCGCGCTGTGCCTGGCGCTACTGGTACTGACGATGAAGCCCGTGGTGTACCGCTGGCTGCTCAAGGGGGTGAGTGAACGCCGCAGTCTGGCCTGGGATCTGGGCTTTCGCCTGGGGCAGGCCAGTGAATTCTCGCTGTTGATCGCCTACATCGCCTTCGATGCGGGTTTGCTCGACCAGCGGGGTTCGCTGCTGATTCAGGCGGCCACGATCATCACGCTGCTGGTGTCGTCCTATATTGTCGTTCTGAACTACCCGACGCCCATCGCCATCAGCGACCGCTTGCGACGGGATTAGACCGTCTGCCGTGGCAAATGACGCCTCGCGGGTGAATCCTTCGCCCATAAAAAAGCCCGGCACGAAGCCGGGCTTTGTACGTTACGGGGCAACTCAGAGCTTGCTTTCGATCTCGGGCAGGGCCTCGAAGAGATCCGCCACCAGACCGTAATCGGCTACCTGGAAAATCGGCGCATCCTCGTCCTTGTTGATGGCGACGATCACCTTGGAGTCCTTCATACCCGCCAGGTGCTGGATAGCGCCGGAGATACCCACCGCAATATACAGCTCGGGAGCAACAATCTTGCCCGTCTGCCCCACCTGCATGTCGTTGGGCACAAAGCCTGCGTCAACGGCAGCACGGCTGGCACCGATGGCGGCACCCAGCTTATCGGCGATGCCTTCAAGCAGCTTGAAGTTGTCGCCATTCTGCATGCCGCGGCCCCCCGAAATAACTACGGGAGCAGCCGTCAGTTCGGGGCGGTCAGAAACGGCGATTTCCTGGCCCACGAAGCTTGAGATGCCGGCATCGTGCACTGCGTCCACCGCTACCAGCTCCGCAGAGCCGCCCTCGGCAGCCACACCGTCAAAGGCGGTGGTACGTACCGTAATGACCTTTTTCGCGTCGCTGCTCTGCACCGTGGCGATCACGTTGCCCGCGTAGATGGGACGCTTGAAGGTGTCAGCGGACTCAACGCTGATGATGTCGCTGATCTGGGCGACATCCAGCAGCGCGGCGACTCGGGGCATGGTGTTCTTGCCTGAGGTCGTCGCGGGAGCCAGGATATTGTCGTAGTCAGCGCCCAGTTCAGCGATGAGCAGGCTGACGTTTTCGGCCAGCTGGTGCTCGTAAGCGGCGTTGTCGGCACACAGTACCTTGCGCACGCCCGCCACGGCCTGGGCCGCCGAGGCGGCTCCACCGCAGCCGGCGCCGGCTACGAGAATATCGATGTCTGCACCAAGGGCCTGGGCAGCGGCTACCGTGTTCAGCGTAGCCGGATTCAGGCTCGCGTTGTCGTGTTCTGCAATAACCAGCGTGCTCATCAGATCACCTTCGCTTCGTTCTTGAGTTTGTCGATCAGCTCGTCCACGGACTCCACCTTGATGCCAGCGGAACGCTCGGGTGGCGGCTCAACCTTGAGCAGCGTCAGGTGCGAGGCCAGGTCCACGCCCAGATCGGCGGGAGAAACCACGTCCAGAGGCTTCTTCTTGGCCTTCATGATGTTGGGCAGAGACGCGTAACGGGGCTCGTTCAGACGCAGGTCCGTGGTCACGATCGCGGGCATGTTCAGGCTCACGGTCTGCAGGCCACCGTCGACCTCACGGGTCACATTGAGCTTGCCATCTTCAATCTTCACTTCAGAGGCGAAGGTGCCCTGAGGCATGCCCGCCAGGGCGCCAAGCATCTGGCCAGTCTGGTTGTTGTCGCCGTCGATGGACTGTTTGCCGAGGATCACCAGGTCCGGGGACTCGCGCTCAACGATACCTTTGAGCAGCTTGGCGATTTCGAGCGGCTCCACGCTGCCTTCGGTCTCGACCTGAATGCCGCGGTCAGCACCGAGAGCCAGCGCCGTACGGATCTGCTCCTGGCAGCTCTTGTCTCCTACAGATACCGCAACGACTTCCGTCGCCGTGCCTGCTTCCTTAAGGCGAACCGCCTCTTCTACGGCAATCTCGCAGAAGGGGTTGATCGACATTTTGACGTTGTTCAGATCCACATCCGAACCGTCGGCCTTGGCGCGGACTTTGACGTTGTAGTCAACGACACGCTTCACAGCGACGAGAACCTTCATGTTGTCTCCCGAGGTGGCTAAGTGATGAACGGCCCGAAAATCGCCGGGCCAGGAGGGAAAAGCGGGGACGAATGGTGCCGATATTGGCCGGCGAGGTCAATAGCGATCACTGGACAGAGCCTGGACATGCCCTACAGCAGGCAGTGCCTCGCGAGCAAATGCAGATATTGATCAAAAATCGACCAGATCGGGAACGTAAGCCTTATCAACAGAGAAAGCGTTGATCAAGCTCAGGAAACACAGTCTTCGGGTGCCCATGATGGTGCCAACACCCTATAATTGGCGTTTGACCTTTCAGTATGTACCGGCCCCGGCGGCCAATCCTAGATAAGCGAGGTGTGCAGTGGAACGCGAAGCCATGGAATTTGATGTCGTTATCGTCGGTGCAGGACCTGCGGGCTTGTCCGCAGCCTGCCGGGTAATGCAGCTCGCCCAGGAGCAGGAGCGTGAAATCACTGTCTGCGTCGTCGAAAAAGGCTCCGAAGTAGGCGCCCATATTCTCTCAGGCGCCGTGCTCGAGCCCCATGCGCTCGAGGAGCTCTTTCCCGACTGGAAAGACAAAGGTGCCCCGCTCCACACGGCGGTGACGGAAGACAACTTCTTCTTTTACACCAGCGAAAAATCTGCCATCAAACTGCCGGGTTTTGCGATTCCCAAGCCCACGCACAACGACGGCAACTACATTGTGTCCATGGGCAACGTCTGCCGCTGGCTGGCGGAACAGGCAGAAGGCCTTGGCGTTGAAGTCTATCCTGGCTTTGCGGCGTCCGAAGTGCTGTTCAATGACGATGGTTCCGTTCGGGGCATCGCGACCGGAGACATGGGTATCAGCGCATCCGGCGAACAGAAAGACAGCTATATGCCGGGCATGGAGCTTCACGCCCGCTACACGCTCTTCGCCGAGGGCTGCCGGGGACACCTGGGCAAGCAGTTGATCCGGCACTTCAATCTGGACGAAGGCAAGGACCCCCAACATTACGGCATCGGCATCAAAGAGATCTGGGAGATCCCGGCCGAGAAACACCAGCCAGGACTTGTGGTGCACGGCCTGGGCTGGCCGCTGAAAGAGAGCGGATCCTCGGGCGGCGCGTTTCTCTATCATGCCGATAACAATCAGGTGTATATCGGCCTCATCACCGACCTGAACTACAGCAACCCGCACGTATCACCTTACGAAGAGTTCCAGCGCTGGAAGCATCATCCCGAGACGCTCAAGTACCTCGAAGGCGGTTCACGCCTGAGCTACGGCGCCCGCGCCATCGCCAAGGGCGGCCTGAATTCCCTGCCCCGTATGCAATTCCCCGGCGGCCTGCTCATTGGCTGCGACGCAGGAACGCTCAACGCGGTGAAAATCAAAGGTAACCACACGGCCATGAAGAGTGGGCTGCTCGCCGCTGAGGCGGTGGTAGAGGCTCTGGCCAGCGACGCGCCACCCGCCCAGCTGGACAGCTTTGAGAGCAAGCTGCGCGACTCCTGGCTGTATGACGAGCTGTACAGCACGCGTAATTTCTCAGGCTTCATGCACAAGTTCGGATTCATGCTGGGCTCCGCCATGGTCTGGATCGACCAGACGATTTTTGGCGGGCGCATGCCGTTCACCCTGAACGACAGCAAGCCTGACTATGCGGCGCTCAAGCCCGCGGCAGAGTGCCAGAAAATCAGCTATCCCAAGCCCGACAACGTCATCAGCTTCGACCGACTCTCGTCAGTGTTTTTGTCCAACACCAACCACGAAGAGGATCAGCCCTGCCATCTGCAGCTGACGGATGACGCGGTTCCCCTGGCCTCCAATCTGCCGCTTTTTGACGAACCGGCACAGCGTTACTGCCCGGCGGGTGTCTACGAAATCGTGGAGGACGAGGGCGGCAAGCGCTTCCAGATCAATGCCCAGAACTGTGTGCACTGCAAGACCTGCGACATCAAGGACCCGACGCAGAATATCGTCTGGACCGTGCCGGAAGGCGGCGGCGGGCCCAACTACCCGGCGATGTAATTGGCATCAGGCAATAACGAAAAAACCCGGCCAAATGAGCCGGGTTTTTTTATGCGTACGATGGGCGTCGAGGGACTCTCATCACTGACCATCGCTGACCATCGCTGTTATGTTGACGCACCGAGATCGATCATCTGCCCATCGCTTTGGATACAGACCCTGTCTCCAATGACAGAAGCCGCCTCGACCAGCCGATACCAGGCAGCCCGACTGATCTGAGCGCTTAATCCGTTGGGCAGCGAGACCCACGGTGCGGGGTCATCCTGGGCGGTGTTAAGAGCAGCTGGGGTCAGACGACAACGCCCTCCCGTGTTCAGCAGCACGGACCAGGTCGGCCCCTCTGGCCCCTGCTCCAGTACACAGTCGATACCTTGCAGAGCGTGACGCTCAACGCTGATCTGCCACTTCTCGGCGGGCGTGACCAGGTAGTAGTTGCCGTCATCCTCCCGGCGCAGAATCGAGGCGAATAGACGCACAAGTCCTTCGCGCTGAATCTCTCGCCCTTCATGGATCCAGCGGCCATCGGCCTCGATGTGCAGGTCCATCACGCCACTGAGATCGGGTGACCACGCCGCCAAGGTTTCTGGCGAGGGCAACCCTGCCGTGTTTGCGACTACCGTATCGACGAACGCCTGCAGCGATTCAGCCATAGGGCCCTCAGTAGGTGACGACTTCTGCCCGTTCGCGCAGCGCCTGCTCTAACTGCTGCTGGGTGACGCCGCCGTACTGCCCAGCCAACTGCTGACTCAGGCCTGCTCGTTGCGCGGGCGGAAGGCTGTCAATGCTGCCAGCAGTCACGCGGGTAAACTCCAGTACATAGAGGGCGTCGCTGTCATCGCTCACGATGCGTCGACGGGGCTCATCTCCGGGGGCTGCCATGGCGAACAGGGCATCGCGAACGGCGGCGGGAATACGTTGACTGTCGCGCGTGGCCCCAAGCTCAACCTGCCACTGCAGACCCGCGCCATTGGCTGCGTCTTCGACGCTGAGACCTTCGTTGATGCTGGCCAGAAGGGCCTCGGCCTGCTCCGACGCGGCATCCCGCGCGATGCGGTCACGCAGTATCGATTCGATCTCACCTCGAACATCGGCAAGCGGTTGCGGTGCAGGCGGCTGACGGGACGCAACACGCAGGGCGACAAATTCGTCGGGGCCGAGTTCAATGACCTCACTATTGTGACCTGCCTCAAGTACGTCTTCAGAGAATGCCGCCTGTTGTATACGGGGGTTTGCAAACAGGCCCTCGGTCTGATTGCGCGATACGGGATCCGAGGTCTTTACTGTGATGTCGAGAGCGGCGGCAGGCTCCGCGAGGTCTATGGCGTTGAAGGCCAGGTCGCGCAAGCGTTCGACATCGCGCAACAACGCGTCGGACGCCTCACGTGCCTGAATGCGTCGCTCGAGCTCACCGGCAACCTCTTCGTAGGTCACGGCGGAACCTTCACGGCGGTCCGTTACCAGCACGAGGTGCAACCCCGCATCGGTACGCACCGTGCCTCGCTCGCCCACTGCCAGCCCGGCGATGACGGCTTCCATCTCTTCAGGAAACGCACTGCCAGCGGTGTAGCCAAGGTCCCCACCGGCGTCAGCAGAACCAATATCGTCGGAGAACTCCTTCGCTGCGTCAGCAAAGCTCATACCGCCCTCAAGCGCCGCCTCTACCGCCTGCAGCCGGCTTTCGCCCTCACCGCCTTCCAGGAGCACGTGAGACACGCGGGCCTCGGTCGGCACCTCGTATTCGTCGCGCACCAATTCAAATTCTTCGCGCACCCGAGCCTCGTCCACCGGCTGATAATAATCCTCGGCTCGCAGTTCCACGTACTCCAGCACGACGGTTTCTTCGCTCAGGAACGCGTCACTGTTGTCGTCATAGTAGGCCTGTATCTCGTCGTCACTCACCTCGGTAGAGAGTCGAAAATCCACCAGTGGTAACGTCACATAGCGAACGTCGCGGCCTTCCAGGGCAATGGAGGCAGCGAGGGATACTTCAGCAGGCGTCGCAAAGTCACTACCGGCGACGCCAGCGCGAAGCTGCCCAATCAGCATATCTTCGGTCAGGCGCTGGTTGAACAGTGCTGGTGTGAAGCCGGCGTTGGCCAGGGTGCTCTGGAACATATCTCTCGAAAAACGCCCATCGATCTGGAACTGTTCCATGGACGCGATAATGCTGCTGATAGCCTGCTCTGACGTCGACAGCCCGAGTTCGGCGGCGCCCTGACGGACAATTTCGCGGCTGACCAGCGACTCCAGCGCCGCCTGGCTCAGCCGCGCTTCGTCGAGCAGCGCAGGGTCGGCGTTGTCTCCCATGAGGGCCAGCAACTGCCGTTGCTGCACCGAGAGCTCCTGCTGTAGCGCATAGGCCGTAATCTCCTCACCGTTGACTTCAGCAACGCTGTTGGTGCCCCCACTGAACAGCAGCGACTCGATACCAAAAATCGAGAACGAAACCACGATCAGACCGATAATGATCTTGGCGATGGTTCCCTGAATATTTGAACGAATGTCCTGAAGCATGGTGTTGGGCCTGAAACTGGGTGCGGCGAACTGGGTAAGCTGAGGGTCTATACAGCGAGCATTGAAAACTGGCGGAATTCTACTGGAACGACCTGCATGGAAAAAGGGCCCGCGATGGCGGGCCCAGCTTATTCGAAACGCCCTGCAGCATCACAGGCTTAGCCACATCACAGGCCTAGCTACGTTACAGGCATAGCTGCGTTACAGGCCTGGCTGCATTACAGGTTTAGCTACGTCACAGGTTTGGCTGATCCCCACGGGAAACAGGCAATACCTACGAGGACCGCAGGCAGAGGCAATACGAATCCGCGAACTTAGTGACCGACCCGGGGCGAGCAATTCACCCCAGACCGTAGCACCGCTGGTGCAGGAGCTGTCAGCTATTGACGGCGTCCTTGAGTGCTTTACCCGCCTTGAAACCGGGAACCGTGGACGGCTTGATCTGGATGGTTTCGCCAGTCTGGGGATTGCGGCCCTCACGTCCGGCGCGATGTTTTACAGAGAACGTACCAAAACCCACCAGGGAGACCTGGTCTCCACGCTTGAGTGCATCGGTAACGCTGTCAATGACAGCGTCCAGGGCACGACCAGCGTCGGATTTGTTGATATCGGCGGCGGATGCTATGGCATCGATGAGGTCAGACTTGTTCACTAAGGTCCCCTAATGTAGTTGTAATCGCCCCGTGTCAGGAGCGTCCCACGCAACTCCGGCGGATGTCGGCCGCTGCGCCGCTGCGTTGCCACTGCTGCGCCGCTACGTGAGGTGTCTATTGTTTGCTGACAGCCGGCAGTCAGGCTGTCGTCATGTCATTCGTCGAGTCAGGATGGGCGCAGGAGTGATTCGCTGGGTTCCACTGACAAGACCCGCGACTGTATACCAGCCACTTCGAAAGGGTCAACCGCGCGGCGCCAATTCCGGAAAATTTAGGCGCCGCGGGCACTGCTATCAGTGTGTATTGATGCGATTTTCGCCTTCGGTAGCACCACTATCGGCGCCCACCGTTGATCCCGCGAGATAGTCCTCGTCGGACAACGGTTTGGGCGGTGCCTCGAGCGCAATTGCCAGCACTTCGTCGATCCATTTAACGGCGACGATGTCCAGATCGGCCTTGATGTTGTCAGGCACCTCCTGCAGGTCCCGCTCATTCTCCTTCGGAATGATTACGGTCTTGATACCGCCGCGGCGCGCCGCCAGCAGCTTCTCTTTGAGACCACCGATCGGCAGCACCTCGCCACGCAGCGTGATTTCACCGGTCATGGCGACATCGGAACGTACGGGAATCTCCGTGCACACCGACACCAGGGCCGTACACATGGCGACACCGGCACTGGGGCCATCTTTGGGCGTGGCGCCTTCGGGTACGTGAATGTGTACATCGTGGCGATCGTGGTAGGCCGCGGGGATGCCGAGTAGCTGAGAACGACTGCGTACAACCGTGCTGGCCGCCTGAATCGACTCCTGCATGACATCGCCAAGGGAACCGGTCTTTACGTAGCGCCCTTTACCGGCAACTGCAGCCGCCTCGATGGTCAGCAGTTCGCCACCGACGGACGTCCAGGCCAGACCCGTGACCTGCCCAATCTTGTTCTCTTCCTCGGCCACGCCATAGTTGAATTTACGCACACCCAACAGATCCGAAAGCATATCGGCGGTGACCGTTGCGCCGGACTCTCGCTCACCCAGCGCAAGGGCTTTCACCATCTTGCGACAGAGCTTGGCCACCTCGCGTTCCAGGGCCCGCACGCCCGCCTCGCGCGTGTAGTAGCGAATAACGTCGATCAGAGCCGACTCATCAATGGTCAGCTCATCGGCTTTCAGGCCGTTGCGTTTCATCTGCTTCGGGATCAGGTAGCGCTGGGCGATATTGAGCTTCTCGTCCTCGGTGTAGCCCGGCAGCCGAATCACCTCCATACGATCCAGCAACGGGCCGGGAATGTTCATGGTGTTGGAGGTGCACACGAACATGACGTCAGACAGGTCATAGTCCACTTCCAGGTAGTGATCATTGAACTGGTGGTTCTGCTCCGGGTCCAGCACCTCAAGCAGCGCGGACGCGGGATCGCCCCGGTGGTCCATGCCCATCTTGTCGATCTCGTCGAGCAGGAATAGCGGGTTGCGCACCCCTGCCTTCGCCATTTTCTGCAAAAGCTTGCCCGGCATGGAGCCAATATAGGTGCGGCGGTGTCCGCGAATCTCGGCTTCGTCCCGCACACCGCCCAGCGCCATGCGCACAAATTTGCGGTTGGTGGAGCGGGCGATGGATTCGCCGAGCGAGGTCTTACCAACGCCGGGAGGACCAACAAGGCAAAGCACGGGGCCCTTCACCTTGCGCACGCGCTTTTGCACGGCCAGATATTCAAGAATCCGCTCCTTCACCTCTTCGAGGCCATAATGGTCCTCGTCGAGGATATCCGTCGCGCGTTTAAGGTCATGCTTGACCTTGCTGCGCTTGGACCAGGGCACGTTGACCATCCAATCGATGTAGCTGCGCAGCACCGAAGCCTCGGCCGACATGGGTGACATCATCTTGAGTTTCGCCAGCTCTGCCATGGCTTTGTCTTTGGCCTCGTCGGGCATCTTGGCGTCGGCGATACGCTGTTCGAGCTCGTCGGCTTCATTCGGCGCTTCGTCCATGTCGCCAAGCTCTTTCTGAATCGCCTTCATCTGCTCATTCAGGTAGTACTCGCGCTGGCTTTTCTCCATCTGTTTCTTGACGCGGCCCCGGATGCGTTTTTCGACCTGGAACACGTCGATTTCGGCTTCCATGAGTCCCATGAGGTATTCCAGGCGAGCCTTGACGCCAGCGATCTCAAGGATCTTCTGTTTCTGGTCGAGCTCGACACCCATGTGCGCGGCAATGGTGTCGGCAAGGCGCCCTGGCTCATCGATACCCGTGAGCGAGGTGAGCACCTCGGCAGGCACTTTTTTGCTGAGCGTGACGTACTTTTCGAAGTGGGCGGTGGTGGTCCGCATGAGGCCGTCGGTTTCGTCCTCATCGGGTTCATCGCTCTCGATCTCACGGATGCCGGCAACGGCGAACTCGCCCTCGTCGTTGACGTGGTCAACGGCGGCGCGGAATCCACCCTCGACAAGCACCTTGATCGTGCCATCAGGCAATTTGAGCAGCTGCAGAATATTCGAGACCGTACCGACCTGGTACAGATCGTCAGCCTGGGGCTCGTCATCAGCGGCATTGCGCTGGGCAACCAGAAGGACCTGCTTGTCATTGGCCATGGCGTGTTCGAGCGCTTCGATGGAGCGCTCCCTGCCGACGAAAAGCGGCAGCACCATGTGCGGATAGACCACCACATCCCGCAGGGGCAGCAGGGGTAATTCCAAAGCGGGGTGTTCACCCATGATCGTCTCCCGAAATCAGCGAGGGCAGCCCACAAAGGCCGCGAGGCAAAAGATTGATATGAGGGCGAGTAAGAAGAAATCAACCGTCGCCGCGTACCGTTACCCCGATATCGGCGCCAAATCAAGAAACGTCGGGATGCGTCCCGACCCGCCCCGGAACGCCGCGCCCGCGGGGAGCGCGGCTGTTGCTCGCCCTACTCTTCCGGCGCGGCGACGCGCGCCGGCTCGTTGTTCTGGTAGACCAGCAATGGTTCGGAGTCTCCGCGTATCACGGATTCGTCGATGACCACCTTGGCGACGTCATCGCGGGACGGAATACTGTACATGGAGTCGAGCAGCACCGCCTCCAGGATCGAGCGCAGGCCCCGGGCTCCGGTCTTGCGTTCCATCGCCTTCTCGGCGACTGCCCGCAGACCGTCTTCGCGGAAGTCGATCTCGACGTCTTCCATTTCGAAGAGTTTGCCATACTGCTTGGTCAGGGAGTTACGCGGTTCCGTCAGGATCTGCACCAGCGCCGCAATATCCAACTCCTCGAGTGTCGCGATGACCGGCAGGCGCCCCACGAATTCAGGGATCAGGCCGTACTGCACCAGGTCCTCGGGTTCGAGGTCAAACAACACTTCGCCGACGTTACGGCTTTCGTCCTTACTGTGAACCTGCGCACCAAAGCCAATACCGCCTTTCTCGGAACGGTCGCGAATGACCTTGTCCAGCCCCGCAAAAGCACCGCCACAGATAAACAGGATGTTGGAAGTGTCGACCTGCAGGAACTCCTGCTGGGGGTGTTTGCGACCGCCCTGGGGAGGTACGGACGCCACGGTGCCTTCGATAAGCTTCAGCAGTGCCTGCTGAACACCCTCGCCAGAGACATCGCGGGTGATAGAGGGATTGTCAGACTTGCGCGAAATCTTGTCGATTTCGTCGATGTAAACAATGCCCACCTGGGCCTTGTCCACGTCGTAATCGCATTTCTGCAGCAGTTTCTGGATGATGTTCTCGACGTCTTCGCCAACGTAGCCCGCTTCTGTGAGCGTCGTGGCGTCAGCGATGGTAAAGGGCACATCCAACAGGCGCGCCAGCGTTTCGGCGAGCAGGGTCTTACCCGAGCCGGTGGGACCGACGAGCAATATGTTGCTCTTACCCAGTTCCACGTCATCACCGCGGCCGCCCCCATAGCGAAGGCGCTTGTAGTGGTTGTACACGGCTACCGACAGCACCTTTTTCGCGCGCTGCTGGCCAATCACGTACTCGTCGAGGATCGCGTTGATTTCTTGCGGCACAGGCAGTTTCTCGCTGCCCTCTTCCGCGCTGCTCTCTTGAACTTCTTCGCGAATGATGTCGTTGCACAGGTCAACGCACTCGTCGCAAATGAACACGGAAGGCCCGGCGATGAGCTTGCGCACCTCATGCTGGCTCTTGCCGCAAAAGGAACAATACAGAAGCTTGCCGCTGTCGTCCGACCCTGAAGAGTCCTTGGTCATTGGCTTATATCGCCTCCACGTTACTGCCAGCGGTTTTAGGGTGATGTTTTTCGGCGACTAATGCAAGTCCGGGGCGGTCATAGTGCGCCCTGGAGCACAGCCTGGAAGTTGCCAGAATCAGTCAGCGGAGGCCGTGACGCGCGAGGCGACAACCTCGTCGACCAGACCATAATCCCGGCTCTGCTCCGCATCCATGAAGCGATCGCGTTCAGTGTCGCGCTCGATGACCTCAAGGGGCTGGCCGGTGTGCTCCGACATCAACTTGTTCAAGCGCTCGCGGATGATGAGGATCTCCCGCGCCTGAATGTCGATATCGGTTGCCTGACCCTGGGCGCCACCGCTGGGCTGGTGAATCATGGTACGCGCGTTGGGTAGGCAGAAGCGCTTACCCTTTGCGCCACCGCACAGCAGGAATGCCCCCATGGAGGCCGCCTGTCCGACGCACATGGTACTGACATCCGGCTTGATGAACTGCATGGTGTCGTAGATCGACAGCCCCGCGGTGACCGAGCCACCGGGGGAGTTGATGTACAGATGGATGTCTTTATCGGGGTTTTCCGACTCCAGAAACAGCAGTTGGGCCACCACCAGGTTCGCCATGTGGTCCTCTACGGGACCGACGAGAAAGATCACCCGCTCTTTGAGCAGGCGTGAGTAGATATCGTAGGAACGCTCACCGCGGGACGTCTGCTCCACCACCATGGGAACCAGCCCCAGGTTGTGAACATCCGGTGCCATGCCTTCGATCTGACCCATGTAACCCGCTCCTGTCGTTGTGTTGTTTGTATCTGCCCGGCAACAAGCCACCGGGCCGATCTTGCTGATTGCTTACTGGTTGGCCTGCTGGCCCAGGGCGATGGCGTCCTGATAGCTGCAGGGCTCGTCGGTGATGGACGCCGACTCCAGCAGCTTGCTGACCACCTGATCCTCCATCACTTTGGATTCTACGGCCGAAAGCTGCTCCTGGTTTCCATAGTACCAGTTCACCACTTCTTCGGGGTCCTGATAGGTGGACGCAATCTCTTCGACGGCCGCACGCACTGCGTCGGCATCGGCCTTCATTTCGTAGTGCGAAACCAGCTCCGCAAGTACGAGGCCCAGCTTGACCCGACGCGTCGCACGCTCGGCAAACATTTCATCAGGCAGCAGGGATTTGAGGTCCATATCCTGTCCGGCACCACCAAACTGCTGGAACATCTGCTGGCGCAGGCTGTCGACTTCCTGGCTGACCAGCGCCGCGGGAATCTCAAGCTCACCGTAGGCGTCAATCACCGCGTCCATAACCTGCTGCTTGACGCGCGCGTCGACGGCGTTGCGCAGTTCACGCTCCATGTTCTGTGCGACTTCGGCGCGAAATGCCGCTTCGTCATCGCCTTCAACGCCATAGGCGGCAAAGAGCTCGGCATCCAGCGGCGCCAGCGCCATCTCTTCGACCTTGTGCAAGGTGACGGCAAATTCCACTGCCGCGCCCTTGAGCTCTTCTGCGTGGTAGTCGTCGGGGAAAGACAGTGAAAGCACTTTCTCGTCACCCGCGCTCATGCCGACAATACCGTCTTCAAAACCGGGGATCATGCGGCCGGAGCCGAGCTCCAGTTCGCTGTTTTCGGCACTGCCACCCTCGAAGGCTTCACCGTCCTTCGTTCCTTCATAGTCGATGGTTACCCGGTCGCCGTCCTGCGCGGCGCGCTCAACGGTTTCCCAGTTGCCGCGCTGGCGACGGAATACATCAATGATGTTGTCGACGTCTTCGTCTGAAACTTCAGCGGCGGGACGCGCAACAGCAAAGTCGGTCAGCTCGACCACTTCTACTTCAGGGAATACCTCAAACGTGGCGATGTACTCCAGGTCCTTGCCCGCTTCCATACTGCGAGGCTCGATCTGAGGCTGACCCGCCGGGCGCAGTTGCTCCTGCATGACCGCTTCCTGGAAGCTGCGGCTCATGACTTCTCCGAGGACCTCCTGGCGCACGCCCGCACCAAAACGCTGGCGCATGACCTTCAGGGGGACCTTGCCGGGGCGGAATCCCGGAAGGCGTACGTTCTTGACTGCCTGCTGCAGGCGGGCATCCACCTGGCTGTCGACGGTTTCGGCGGGTACTCCAACGGTGAGCCGGCGCTCCAGCTTGGACGTTGTTTCAATGGAAACCTGCATAATCTGGTCTTCCCTTAACTGCGATGTTTATGCGGTACCGCGAAGCGATGTTAGTGCGATACCGCGAATCTGCGACGGCACCCGTCGGGAGCCCCGTCACGTTCTACATGGTGCGGAAGGAGAGACTCGAACTCTCACGCCATAGGCACTGGAACCTAAATCCAGCGCGTCTACCAATTCCGCCACTTCCGCGTGCCTGAAGGCTACGGCGTGGCTCCGGAGCGCCCGGAAAACGCCACAGAGCGCTCCAGGGCCCAACCAATCCATTCCGCAACCTAATGAATTCTTTAGGTATTTTTGCTATTCAGGGCGCGCACCGCACACCCCGAAGGGGCGCGATTTTGCCACAGGCCAACGTCGGCAGCAACGGGAAAATCAGTCCGTCAGACACGCGGGATCGAAGCGGTAGCTTCCTGCCAACCAGGCCGCCAATTCCCGGCGCGCCAGACCGGGGCCATCCGTGAGCGCTTGCAACACGCTGCGCCGCTCATCGCTGATTGTCGACAACCCCTCTGTGGTGAGCCGCAGGCAGTGGGATATGAGCACATCATCCAGGCCTGCTTCTTTATAAACGTCCGCTTTTTTCGCAGCGCACCCCCGGCCATAGATCACCGGCAACGACGCCAACGCCGGCAACGAGAGCGCGGGCTGGTTCATGGCATTGCACCAGTGGCTGCCCAGACAGTTAGCCAAGTCCGCTGATCGACCTTCCAGCGGCGCCAGATAGAGATGGTCACTGCGCAGTTTGCTGTCATTTACGGGATAGTTGTCCCACAGCGCGAGCGAGCAGCCGCTGTCCAGAATCACCGGTTCCAGATCTGTGCTGGCCACGGACGTCGAGCAAACCTGTGGTCCCGTCCAGAACAGTTCCACTGTGTCAGGCAACCCCTCTCCCAGTACACGCAGATAGGCGTCGGGGCGGTCGCCGAACACCTGATCCAGCACGGGATCATCGCTGTAGTAAGTGGGGCACACGCGCAATCCCGAGCCAGGCATCCATGCCAGAACATCGTGCACTATCTCCAGCTGCCGTTGTGCGAGGTCGGGTACATCGCCGGGCATGTCATCGAACAGCAGCGCAAGACGGACATCGCCCACATCGGCTATACGTGCAATCTTGGTCTTCAAGGCTGCGCGTGAGACCGCGCCATAGTCGCTGTAGAGTGCAAAAGGCGACAGGCCGATGGCAAACTCTAGCCCTGAGTCCGCGCAACGCGAAGCCACGTTTTTCAGGTGCGACCGGTGCCGGGTGCTCCAGTCCTCGCGCCAGTTACGACGCAGCGCTGAGTCCGCCTTGGGCGCATAGAGGTAAGCCTCAAGGCCTACCGCCGCCAACCAATCCATCATCGCCAGCCGCGACTCAGGTAACCACGGCTGGCCGTAAAACCCTTCTATAACCCCCAAAAGTGGCGTGTTCTGGGTCATTTCAGGCCAAATTAACGCTTAGCGAATTAAAAAAATGTGCGCTTATACCCAATCGGGCTAAATTTTTGAGTGATGGGTATGGAAAAACAGCGAAACATGGGGCTACTATAGAGGTGACCCCATTTCCTCGCAGGAATGGTATGTCGCCGGAGTAAACCCAATACTCCGTTGTAAAGGACGATGTTCCTTTATGTTTCACTCCTAATGGTCTTGTTGGGCTCCTCACGGAGCCCATTTTTTTGGCTATAAGCTTTCTAAACAACAACTTATCACCCATACCAAGATTTGATCTCAGGGTAATTACTGGGCTTCGTTGCCCCCTGGGCGTAGTTGTGTGTTGGGCTTTGCGGCTCATAGACGCAGACTGCGAGTAGGTACGAGAAGGGTTGGGTTGCAGCATCGCCGCTCGAATCGCTAATGCGATCGCCACCGGAATCACTGAAAGCGCGGCGTCGAAATAGCCCGGCTCTCACATGGTGTGGGTTGGACGATCGGAGTTCAGCATCCCGGCCAGGTATTCCTCAATCTTGGCGTTCGCTGCAGCGTCCTGCTCCGAGAATTGCACGCCGATGCCCGAGGTGCGGTTACCCTGGGCTCCACGAGGCGTTACCCAGACCACCTGCCCCGCGATCGGGATTTTGTCGGTTTCTTCCATCAGCGTAAGCAGCATGAACACCTCATCACCAATCTCGTAGCTCTTGTTGGTGGGGACGAACAGACCGCCGTTCCTGATAAACGGCATGTAGGCGGAATAAAGCACCGCCTTATCCTTGATAGTTAACGACAGGATGCCCTGATGGCCGGCTGGCTGATCACTCATGCTCGGGTGCTGCGCCAAGTGCGCTTACTACGGGTTTGCCTGAGTGTAGCACTGCGTTCACTTCCCCCATAGCCCACAACAGGCTGACAAGGCCGAAATTCGCAGCAGATCCCCATTGGGGTTGGAGCCGCTGCGCTGCGCTGCGCGCAGACGATGGACCTCATCCAGGGCGGCCAGACCCTGTCGCCCGCTCGCCGCGCGCAGTGCTGCCGCATCCATCGTACGCAATGCGCTCTGTAACCGGGCTTCGAGCAGATCAAGAAAACGCTCCGGATCCACACCGGCAGCGAGACGCGCGGTCTCCGCCAATTGATTCGGACCCGCCAGGCCGCCCTCGGTCAAGCGCGCGGCGATGTTCGCCAGAGCCTGGCCTGTGCCGTCGCGCGCCAACGCCAGGGCATCCAGTGGTTGGTCGTTACAAAGCGCCAGCAGAGATTCAGCGCCAGGATCAGCCTTCGTCTCAGGGTTATCCCGCAGGGCTGTGTTCAGCCACTGTATCGCCTCGGTTTTTGTGGGCGCGCCGAGCGACCACCGCTGACACCGCGCGCGAATCGTAGCCGGCAGGGCATGACCCGCCGTGCTCAGCATCAGAATGTGGGTTCCCGGCGAGGGCTCCTCAAGGCATTTGAGAAAAGCATTGAACGCCGCCGTCGTCATGGCGTTTGCCGGATAGACCAACAGTACCTTTCGCTGGCCCCGCGTGGCGGAGCCGTGGACAAAATCGATTGCCCCACGCACGGCATCGATACCAATGGCCCGACCTTTTTCTTCAGGCAGCAGTTGCCGCAAATCTCCGTGGGCTCCACTGGCCGTGTGCAGGCAGTTACGGCATTCACCGCAATTACCCACCTCCGAAGGCGTCTCGCACAGCAGGTAACGCGCCAGGGCAATACCAAAGTCCAGGCGCCCCGTACCGTTCTTCGCCTCAAGCAACAGACCGTGGGGCAGACGCTCGGCCGGTGCCATGGCCACCAGTTCAGTCCACGGGCGCATTTGCCACGGCAATGGGCGCGACATGGGCGCCAATACTTCAGGCGCGCCTGTATCCTGGCGCTCGCGAGCACTCACGAGTCGTCCTCCAGTACCGATGGGCAGGCGATCAGTTCCTTCACGACGCCACGTATCGCCTGTTGCACCTCTGCGAGGGGCTTGGAGGCGTCAATGACGTAATAACGCCCCCCACCCCGCGCCGCTCGCTCAAGATAGCTCTCGCGCACGCGCGCAAAAAATTCCAGGTCCTCCTGCTCAAAGCGATCCAGGGCACCCCGCCCTCGTGCCCGGTCCATGCCAATCTCTACCGGTACGTCCATGAGAATCGTGACATCGGGGCGTAGCTCTCCCTGTACCATCGATTCGAGCGCGGCCACAGGGGCGGTTCCGAGTTGCCTGCCTGCACCCTGGTACGCAAAGGACGCATCGGTGAAGCGGTCACAGAGAACCCAGCGACCCTCATGCAGCGCCGGCAGGATACGTTCGTGCAAATGCTGCGCGCGGGCGGCAAAGATCATCAGCAGCTCGGCCATTGGCGCCACGGCTTCCGTTGACGGCTCCAGCAGGCAGCGTCGCAGGCTTTCGCCAAGCGCTGTGCCCCCCGGCTCACGCGTGCTGAGCAGATCAACGCCCGCCTCGCGAAGCGCTGCTTCGATGGACGCCATGGCAGTGGTTTTACCCGCGCCCTCCCCGCCTTCGAGGGTGATAAACAGGCCGCGCTGACTCATGGACTTGGCGACGACCGGTAGTCGGCTCTGCGTTGGCGTTGATAGCGATTCACGGCTGCCTCGTGTTCATCCAGCGTCGCACTAAATTCATGGCTGCCATCCCCCCTGGCGACGAAATACAGGCTGTCACCGGACTCCGGCTGCACCGCGGCCAGCAGCGCAGCGCGCCCCGGCAGGGCGATGGGACCAGGTGGCAGCCCGTGATGGCGATAGCTGTTGTAGGGATTACTGTCATCCTTGAGGTGCTTGCGTTTCAGGTCGCCATCAAAGTCTACACCCAGGCCATAGATTACCGTGGGATCGGTCTGTAGTCGCATGCCCTTCTCAAGGCGGCGAACAAAAACGCCACCAATCTGCCCGCGCTCATGGGCAACACCGGTCTCCTTTTCGATGATCGACGCGAGCACCAGGGCTTCGTAGGGCGAGTTAAGCGGCAGACCTTCGTGCCGCGCGGCCCAGGCCTCGCCGAGCTCGTGAATCATCAGGCGATGGGCCTCGCGCAGTACCTGCAGGTCCGTATCACCGCGCTCATACTGATAGGTCTCGGGAAGAAAAAAGCCTTCTGCCACCGCCGCCGGCGCGACCATCGCCAGCAGACGGGGATCATCAGGCCCCGCAAGCGTCGCTTTGAGTCCCTCGGACTCCCAGAGAATCTTCAGGGCGTCCGACAGGCGAATACCCTCGGGCAACGTGACGAGATAACGCACCGTCGCGCCACTCTGCAGCAGCGCCAGCAGCGCACGGGGGCTGGTGCCCACTTCAACATGGTACTCCCCTTCGCCGATACGCTGATCCGCCTCGGTCAGGCGTGCGATCAGGTTGAGCAGGCGGCGGTGCTGCAGCACGCCGTCGCGCGCGAGATTCCGGGTCAGCACACCGAGGCCCTGTCCGGGTTTGACCAGCAGCGTTAACCCTTCGTCCGGCAGGTCGAGCGGCGCGTTCCACCATTGGCGCAGATAGAGCCCGGATGCGATCACGAGCCCGAGCGCCAGCACCAGTCCGAGAATCAGTCCGCGACCCACGAATTCAACTCCTGAAAGTAGCTGTGCTGTAGACGCACCGCCAGGGAATCGACAGTGACAGCTTCGCCGTCGATCGTCTTTGCGATCGCGAGGCCCAGTACTGCATTACTGACCATGACCGCGCGTGCCCCGCGCAGCATCGCTCTGCTCACGGGAGCTTCACGCACCGGCAGGTTCAGGCGCGGCGCGAGCTGCTCCATCACCACCCGACGCCGTGTACCGGCAATACCGCGCTCATCGCAAGCCGGTGTTACCAGCCCCTCGTCGGTGAGCACCAGCAGGTTGGCTCTGCCAGCACACTGAAACCCCTGGCGGCCATCGCCGACGAGCACATCATCCACAGACTGCTCAGCGGCCTCGCGCGCGGCGAGTACCTGCTCGAGACGATTACAGTGCTTGATTCCCGCCAGAAGCGGCTGGGAGCCGAGGTCCATGGTGGAGAGCCCCAGATCCAAATGGGATGATGGTTGAAGCCTTAATGCGTCCAGAGGCGCCAGCCGCGCACGCACCGTCACGTCTTCAGTGCCGTCGGGACCATAGCCTCTGGCGCCGCAACCACGACTGAGCGTGAGCCGAAGAATGTGTCGCCCCTCGGCGGGAATCGCCTGCTGAAAGTAGTGGCGCAGACGGTCATCGCTCGCGCCCATGAACAGACGTTCGCTACCCAGTTGCATACGTTCTACGTGGTAGTCGAGCCACGGCACGACGCCGTCGAGGCAGAGCATGGTCTCGAACAGAGCGTCGCCATACAGAAAGCCGCGGTCGGCGGCGGCGACTTCCGCAGCAAAAATATCGCCGCCCTCACCGGCCCTCACGACCGTCAGACGCGACCGAAGATCAGCGAGCCGTTGGTACCGCCAAACCCGAAGGAATTTGACAGCGTGTGAGTGATCGCCATTTCGCGCGCCGTGTGGGGTACATAATCGAGCACGCAGCCCTCGTCGGGGTTGTCGAGATTGATCGTGGGCGGCGCAACCTGATCGCGAATGGCCAGAATACTGAACACAGCCTCGACCGCACCGGCGGCACCGAGCAGATGTCCGATCATGGACTTGGTGGAGCTTACAGCCACTTGCTGAGACGCGCTGCCAAAAACCTTCTCGACGGCACGGCTCTCGGCAACATCACCCGCAGGGGTAGACGTTCCATGAGCATTGACATATTCGATAGCCGCCGGATCGACGCCGGCATCGTCTATCGCGTTCTGCATCGCATCAGCCGCACCGCGTCCATCCTCGGGTGGCAGCGTCATGTGGTAGGCATCGCCACTCATGCCAAAACCACAGACTTCTGCGTAGATCGTGGCACCACGCTGGCGCGCCGCTTCGTATTCTTCGAGGAAGATCACGCCGGCACCATCGCCGAGCACAAAGCCATCGCGATCCCGGTCCCAGGGCCGCGATGCTGCGGTGGGATCATCGTTGCGCGTTGATAGTGCCCGCGCAGCGGCGAAGCCACCCAGCCCCACCGGTGTGGTCGCCATCTCGGCGCCACCGGCCAGCATGGCGTCGGCATCGCCCTGGGCAATCAGCCGTGCCGCAAGGCCAATATTGTGGGTGCCTGTGGTGCAGGCAGTGACGACTGCGAGATTCGGCCCACGCATACCGTAGCGTACGGACAGATTCCCCGAAATCATGTTGATGATGGACCCGGGTACAAAGAAGGGTGAGATGCGCCGGGGACCGGGGCCATTGACGATCTCGGTATTTTTTTCGATCTGGCCGATGCCACCGATGCCGGAGCCAATGGCGCAACCCACCCGGCGGGCATTCGCTTCGGTGACCTCAAAGCCCGAATCGTCCAGGGCCTGAATACCTGCCGCCATGCCGTACTGCACGAAGCTGTCCATCTTGCGGGCATCCTTCGTGGCGAGATACGGCGTGATATCAAAATCGCGAACGCTGGCGCTAAAGCGCGTTGTGTAGGCTTCGGTGTCAAAAGCCTCGATGGGCGCGGCGCCGCTCTTGCCGGCAAGCATGGCGGCCCAACTATCATCCACATTATGACCAACGGGGGTAACCAGCCCCAATCCCGTGACAACTACCCGTCTTCCTTTCACCGCGATTCTCCCTTGCTGGTCCCCGGCCGTTTAATTCCGGAGAGACACCCGCGTTGAGCACCATAAACGCTCAGCGCAAAAACACGGAAGCCGCGCTCCCCGCAAGGTCAGCACGGCTTCCATTCCCTCTGGTCCAATGCGCCCGAGAGCGCAGGCATGGACTCAGGCGAGATGCTCGTTGATGTAATCGATCGCCAGTTTGACGGTCGTGATCTTTTCCGCTTCCTCATCAGGAATTTCCGTCTCGAATTCTTCTTCGAGTGCCATAACAAGCTCTACCGTGTCCAGAGAGTCCGCGCCAAGGTCTTCAACAAACGAGGCCTCGGTCTGTACTTCTTCTTCTTTGACGCCGAGCTGTTCAGCGACGATTTTTTTTACGCGTTCTTCAATGCTGCTCATGATTCCTGAATTCTCCTGAAAAGGGAAAGCCTTACTGCCAATACGCTCGGCCCGGAGCGAAGTTTACCGATTTTTTGCGCATCGGCATACCTCCGAAGCGAGGGTCAGGCCATATACATTCCACCGTTGATGTGGACGGTTTCGCCGGTGATATATCCGGCACCTTCACTACACAGGAACGTCACCAGCGCGCCGATTTCATCGGCCTCACCAAGACGTCCCAGGGGAATTTGCGCGAGCATGGTATCTCGCTGATCGTCGGTCAGGGCGCGGGTCATATCCGTATCGATGAATCCCGGTGCGACTGCATTGACGGTGATGTTGCGCGCACCGATCTCACGGGCAAGGGCGCGGGTGAAGCCAGCGGCGCCGGCCTTGGTCGCGGCGTAGTTGCTCTGCCCTGCGTTACCCATGGCACCCACAACCGAGGTGATGTTCACAATCCGCCCCCAACGCGCTTTGGTCATGCCCCGCAGCACGGCTTTGCTGGTGCGGTAGATGGCGTTGAGGTTCGTGTCCATCACATCCTGCCACTCGTCTTCTTTCATACGCATCAGGATGTTGTCGCGGGTAATGCCTGCGTTGTTCACCAGGATCAAGGGTGCGCCAAAGCGTTCCGTGATGGCGCCCAGCACTTCGTTGACGCTGTCGCTGTCGGCGACATTCAGGCGCATACCTGCGCCACCACTCGCAGCAAGACGCTCATCGATGGCGGCGGCACCACCGTCGCTGGTCGCGGTTCCGATAACTGTATGGCCGGCTGCGGCAAGACCTGCTGCGATCGCCTGGCCGATGCCGCGGCTCGCTCCGGTCACCAGGGCGACGCGGGCCTGTGGGGCGCTGTTTTCACTCATGGACTGTTCTCCTCAACGCGCTCAGGCGACAGCGGCTGCGCGCAGGTCGTCGGGTTGCTCCAGGTAGGCGCAGCCCAAGGACCGATCCATGCGCTTGAGCAAACCACCGAGCACCTTGCCGGCTCCGCATTCAACAAACTGGCTGGCGCCCGCGTCGCGCAGTGCGCCGACGCAGTCCGTCCATAGTACGGGCGCTGCAATCTGTTTCACCAGCAGCGCGCGAATCTCGGCCACGTCACTTTCGGTGCGGGCATTGACGTTATGCACAACGGGGATTGCCGGAGCCTGCATGTCGATACCATCGAGCACCTCCGACAGGCGCTCACCCGCCGGTGTCATCAGAGACGTATGGAAAGGCGCGCTCACGGGTAACGGCATCACGCGTTTGGCACCTGCCTCTTTGAGCGCTTCTTCGGCGGCTTCAACGGCGCCCGCGTGTCCTGCGACTACCACCTGACCGGGTGAATTGAAGTTGACAGCCTGCAAGACTTCGCTGCGCTGCGCCGCTACGCGATCGCAGGTAGCGACGACGTCTTCATCAGACAAACCGATCACCGCAGCCATGGCGCCCTCGCCTACGGGCACGGCGGTTTGCATAAAACGGCCGCGCTCACGCACCAGGCACACCGCATCGGCGAGAGAGAATACGCCGGCGCAGCACAGGGCAGAGAACTCACCGAGACTATGTCCCGCCAGCGCAGACGGCATCGCGCCACCGGCCGACAGCCAGGCACGCCAAAGCGCAACGGACGCGGTCAACAGCGCCGGCTGCGTATACTCGGTAAGATTGAGCGTGTCCGCCTCGCCGGCAGACACCAGCGCCCATAGGTCGTAGCCCAGTGCCTCAGAGGCTTCGCTGAAGGCTTCTCTGACATCAGCAAAGGCTTCATGAGCATCGGCAAGCATACCGATCCGCTGACTGCCCTGCCCCGGAAAAAGAAACGCCAGGTCCTGTTGCACCGCTATCCCCCGATCTCAAGTGCTGAAGCACGCGCCATCAGGCGCGCAGGTTGCCGCCCCAAAAGGCGGCGCGGGACGGATCAATCGTCCTGGGTCTCAACCACTTTGCGTCCGCGGTAGAAACCGTCAGCGGACACATGGTGGCGACGATGCTTCTCGCCCGTCGTAGCGTCTACCGACAGCGTGGGGCCGCCGAGGGAATCGTGGGACCGACGCATGCCGCGACGGGACCGGGTTTTCTTGTTCTGCTGAACAGCCATGCTTTACTTCTCCTTGTTGTCGTCACTGCGCTCGAGCAGTGTCGCTAACACACTAAAAGGACTGTCCGCGGATTCCGCGGCAGTCCCTGTTTCAATTTCTGACCCGGTCCCTGGGGACAGCGGAGCCTCACAGTTGTCGTGGTACGCCACGACCGGTATCGCCAGTGCCAGTTCTTCGGCAGCCATCTCCCACAGATCCACTTCTTCTATAGCGATCCAGGGCTCGTAGTCTGCAGGCAGCGCCCGCGCCTGTTCATCACCGGGAACCAGACCCAACACACTGCGACTGTTTATCGCGTGTTTCAGCGGACCCAGGCAGCGCTGGCAGACCAGCACCACCGACGCATCCAGACTGACCTCGGCTACGGACCTGTCCTCGTCGTCCCTGCCGAAGCGAATGGCGACGTTGACGCGGGTTTTATCCGGGTCCAGCAGTGACGCCAGACGCGGTATCTGCTCGCCACTCAACACGCCTGAATAGTGAGCGCCATGCGTCACCGCCTTGCGGAGATTGACGCACTGCGGAAGGGGGCTGGCCGACATGGCGGCGCACTATAGTCATCGACCCCCACCTTGTCAAAAAAATCTTTACAATCCCGAGCGTTAGGACAAGCATGGCCGAATGATGGATTCCAGCCCTCCCAAACTCATTCTGGCCTCGACCTCGCCTTATCGCCGGCGCCTGCTAGAGCGCCTGCAACTCCCCTTTTCGTGCCTGCCTCCCGAGGTCGAAGAAACGCCCTTGAAAGACGAAAGCCCCGCCGCCCTGGCGCGTCGTCTTGCCTCGGAAAAAGCGCGGGCAGTGAGTCGGAGTTTTCCCACCGCATTGGTCATCGGCAGTGATCAGGTGGCGGCGCTGGATGGGAACAGCCTGGGCAAGCCCGGCACCAGCGCAAACGCCTGCGAGCAATTACGCGCCTGCAGCGGCCGTAGCGTGCATTTTCACACGGCGGTAAGCCTCGCTCGTGGGGGGCAGGAAGTGGAGTTGGCCTGCATTGATACGCAGGTGTCTTTTCGAAGCCTGACGGACGCCCAGATCGCCGACTACGTCGAGCGGGAACAGCCGCTGGACTGTGCCGGGAGTTTTCGCTGGGAGGCGCTCGGCATTGCCCTGTTTACTTGCCTGAAGAGTACGGATCCGACGGCGCTAGAAGGCCTGCCACTGATCGAAACCGTTAACATGCTGAAACGACAGGGTATAACTATATTAAATACAGTCAGTTAGAAGCTCTTTCGAGAATTCGAATTAATTCAGAATCCAGCGGTGCGTGCAGGTCGTAGACCTGATCGGCCAGCTTGAACCGCAGTCCTTCAGCATGAAGAAAGAGCCGTTTCAGGCCCAGTTCAGAAGTCAGGGCACGGGCGGCCTCATCTGCGTACTTGTCATCGCCAAGCAATGGATGCCCGGCGTGCATGGCGTGCACGCGTATCTGATGCGTGCGCCCGGTCAGGGGTTGCGCCTCGATCAGGGTGCAACCCGGGTAGGTGTTCCGCACAGCGAACGCCGTGCGAGAGGCCTTGCCATCCTTGTGCACACGCACGATTCGCTCGCCCGAGCGGCGCTCCACTCGCTGCAGCGGCGCCTCGACAAGCCGTTGGTGCCTGGGCCAGCGCCCTGCCACCAGGGCGACGTAGCGTTTTTCGACACCCTTCTCGCCTCGCAACAGGTCGTGCAGCGCCCGCAGCGCCGCAGGCTTGCGGGCGACGAGAATCAGGCCGGACGTATCGCGATCCAGACGGTGCACCAGTTCAAGAAACCGGTCCTGGGGTCGCATGCTGCGCAACGTCTCGATCAGACCGAACTGCAAACCACTGCCACCGTGCACCGCCAGGCCCGAGGGCTTGTTGATCACCAGCAACTGATCGTCCTCGTGGACGATGGAATCCTCAAGACGCGCCTGCCAGCCCGCTGGCGCCGTGCCTGCGGGCCGCGGCGCACCGGTGTTCAGTGGTGGCAGACGAACCTCATCGCCCAGTACCAGACGGTGCTGGGGCCGGACGCGACCACCATTGACGCGGATCTCCCCTTTACGCATGGCTCGATAGATCCGGGTTTTGGGCACGTCGGGGCATTCGCGCAGCACAAAGTTGTCCAGGCGCTGACCGTCACCCCGTTCATCGACAGGCACCATTCGCACGCGGGAGCGGCGCGGCGGCGATTCGCTCTCTGGAGGGGATGAACCCATGAAAAGTCTTCCTTCTTTTATTTGAGCACAAACGCCGTTGCTGCTACTATCCCGCCCCGTCTGTCGGTGTTCGAGCATAATTAATGCACCGTCAACCCCGTGGCGGATGCGCACAATATCGCAACTGACCCGGGCAGACGAGCCAACGAGCCCCGACAGCAATACACGGTCCCGGTCACCACGGCGTGACGCGCCCCGAATAAGCGCGCCCCGAGGCAACCGTTGGACCCCCGACAGCAACAAAACCGCCTGACGCGCTCACACAGCGCCCCTCCCCCGGGCAAGACGAGAAAAGAGAATCGGGGTTGAAGGGAAGCGGATGTTCCGTTTGAGACGAGTGGTCCGCCACATCGCCCCGAACGGGAGTGAACCAGAATGCATTGCCGCCGCATTGATTTTTTGGATGCGGCGGAACAACCAGACTCTTCGATGGCGCGCTCATGTGCCATCGGCCCCTGCGTTGTTCAAGACGCCTTCTGGCACGTCAGGCTGGACCGACACAAGGTTTAGTCACTATGAAGAAGATGCTTATCAACGCCACGCACCGCGAGGAAATGCGGGTGGCGCTGGTCGATGGCCAGAAACTCTACGACCTCGATATCGAAAATCGCACCCGCGTACAGAAAAAGTCCAACATCTACGTTGGCAAGATCACTCGCGTTGAACCCAGCCTCGAAGCCGCCTTTGTGGATTTCGGCGCCGAGCGGCATGGTTTTCTGCCCCTGAAAGAAATCGCCCGCGAATACTTTTACCGCAACCCGAAAGACGTGGACGGCAAAATGTCGATCCGCGATGTGGTCAAGGAAGGCACGCGCCTGATCGTTCAGGTCGATAAAGAAGAGCGTGGCAATAAGGGCGCCGCCCTCACCACGTTCATCAGCCTGCCCGGCCGCTACATGGTGCTCATGCCCAACAACCCTCGCGCCGGCGGTATTTCACGCCGTATCGAGGGAGATGATCGCGCCGAGCTTCGCGAGGCCCTGAGTGGCCTTGAGATTCCCGACGGCATGGGTGTCATCATCCGCACCGCCGGCGTGGGCCGCTCCGCCGAAGAGCTCCAGTGGGACCTGAACTACCTGCTGCAACTGTGGGAAGCCATCAGTAAAGAAGGCGAGGACAACCGCTCCCCCGTGCTGTTGTACCAGGAGAGTAACGTGATCATTCGGGCGGTGCGCGATTACCTGCGCGACGACGTCGACCAGGTGCTCATCGACTCTCCCGATGCGCACAAACAGGCGATGGACTTTGTCAGCATGGTGATGCCGAAGTACCAGCAGCGCATCCGCCTGTACGAAGACAACATTCCCCTGTTCAACCGCTTCCAGATCGAAAGTCAGATCGAATCCGCGTTCCAGCGTGAAGTGCGCCTGCCCTCGGGCGGCTCCATCGTGATTGATCCCACGGAAGCGCTGGTCTCCATCGACATCAACTCCGCCCGCGCCACCAAGGGCGCAAACATCGAAGACACCGCGCTGCAGACCAACCTCGAGGCTGCTGACGAGATTGCCCGCCAGCTGCGCCTGCGGGACATGGGCGGCCTGATCGTCATTGACTTCATCGACATGCTCGCCGCTCGCAACCAGCGCGCCGTCGAAAACCGCATGCGTGACGCGCTGGCTATTGACCGGGCGCGCGTTCAGGTCGGTCGTATCTCACGCTTTGGCCTGCTGGAGATGTCTCGCCAGCGCCTGCGCCCCTCGCTGGGAGAAACCAGTGCCATCGTCTGCCCTCGCTGTACGGGCCAGGGCACGATTCGCGATACCAAGTCCCTGGCGCTGTCTGTGCTGCGCCTGATCGAAGAAGAAGCGATCAAGGACCGCAGCGCCGAGGTCCGCGCCATCGTTCCTGTGGATGTGGCCGCCTACCTGCTGAATGAGAAGCGAACTGCGCTTGGCGAAATCGAGAGCGTAACGAAGGTGCGCGCGCTGGTGATCCCGAACCCGAATCTGGAAACACCGCACTTTGAAGTCCAGCGCCTGCGCGATGACGAAGTCGATGGCGACGAAGAAACCAGCTACAAGGTCGATATCGCCGTACCCGATACCGATGTGATTTCAGACAGCCACAGCGCCAACATCCCCCGCCAGGAGGCGCTGGTGCAGGGTGTGGCGCCCTCGCAGCCGGCTCCCGTAGCGACCGCAGCCACGTCTGACCCTGTCAGCGAAGCGCCCGTGGCCGAGGCCCCTGCGGCTCCCGCCGCCGACGCAGCAGCGAACACCGCGCCCGATGGCCGTCCCGGTCTGGCGCAACGGCTGTGGGTAAGCTTCTTTGGATCGACGGACACCGACGCCGACGAAGCAGAAACCGCGACAGCGCTGAAAGCCGAGTCACCGGCCGAACCGGCTTCCACGGACAGCGAAACAGGCGAAGACGAGAAGCCCCGTCGCAATCGCCGCCGTCGCCGCCGTGGCGGTGCCGGGCGAAATCAGGAACGCAACGAAAACGCCGAAAGCAACGAAGCAGTCAGCGCTGACGCCGAGACCGATGAGGCGTCGCAGGACGACGCTGCCGACAGCGACGATGGTGAAAAGCGTGAAGACGGAGGCCGTCGCCGCCGTCGTCGCCGCTCCCGTGGCGGACGCCGCAGCAACGGTGAGCGCAGTGAATCCATGGCCGATGCCGAGTCCGAAACCGACGACACGGAGCTTTCTGACAGCGACACTGACGTTGAAGCCAGTGATACGGACGAAGACGAGAACAAGCCTCGCCGCCGGCCCTCGGACCAGCGTCGTGGTGGCCCTCGCCGCCGTCGTCGTCGCCCCGAGGCGACCGAAGCCGCCAACGAAGCTGAAAATAACGACGCGCCAGAAGCACCGGTTGCCGATGTGGCCGTCGCCGCAGGTACGGTAGCCGGTGCTGCCGCTGCGGTAGCTGTAGCGACTGCCGTTGCAGGCGACGAAGAGCCGACGCCAGCAGAGAATGGTGGGAACGGCGCTATCGAGCCGACGGCTGATGATAGCAATGCAATGATCGACGCAACGAGTGAAGCCCAGGAAGCGATCAGTGAGATTTCTGCGCCGATCGAAGAGGAACCGAGCGTCGAAGTCACCCAGACTGTCGCCGTTGATACGCCGGAAATCAGTTCCAGCATCGAGGCCGCCATGGGTGTGGCTCCCGTAGAGGTACCCGTAGTGGAAGCACCCGCGACTGAGGAAGTCGCCGTCGTAGACGAGCCCGCAGCGGTGGTAGAAGACACGGCGCCGCTCGAGCCGGTCGCCGCCGCACCGATGACCGTTGGCCTCACCGACGGCGGTCGTGCCGTTAACGATCCCCGCGTGGCGCCCTCACCGGTCGGTGACGTGCAGGTACAGACGATGAAGCTGAGCATGTTCCGTGAGGCGGCACCTGCGGTTGCCGCCCCTGATCGCAACGTACCGCGGGCCAGCAACGACCCACGCGGTCCGCGCAGCGACGCAGGCGCTGCCTGACACGACGACGCTGTTTGCCAGCGTCACGCGCGCGATCAGATCAAGGCCCCGCGAGCGGGGCCTTTTTTGTGGGCGGAACGTCAGCGCCAGCGCCAGGCCAGACCAATACCGGCAAACCAGACGTCGTGCTCCACGTCATAGGCGGCGTTGATGTCCCATTGCAGGTCTCGGCCCACCGCGACGGTGACGCCCGCCTCGGCCCAATGCTGGTCACTTTCGCCGTAGTACCCCGCGTAACCCCCGTAGACCGCCACATCCTCATTCACGCCGAGCGAGAGCGTCGGTAAAAAGGAAAATACGGAATCACCGCCACCCACGGGAGCTGCCGCGCCGACGTTAACCGTAAAATCCAGGGCCTTCGAGAACGAGGTTTCACCAGCGAGCGTGGCGTATCCGTTGAGTTCTTCGTTGGTGACCGCATCACTACCGGTGGGGAAGCTGATGCCAGCGATGAGCGCCCAGGACCAGTGTTCCGTTTCAGACAGGGGCAACTTGATGCCCAATCCAAAATCTGTGTATTGCGTGTCTTCACCATCAATGGAAAAAACCGGCGATGGCAAGGCCAGACGCAGTTCGTAGTCCGCAAGGCCGACGCGAAGCAGTGTGGACGCCTCGCCAATGCGCTGCGGGCCGGTATCGACGAGCGACGTACCCAGTTCAAGCAGCCATACGTCAGGCGCGATGGTCCAGGCGCCGTCACCGAGTCCCGGTCGATCGGCGATCAGGCGCTCCGCCTCGACCCGTTCGCCACCTCCATACACTGTACCTGCCGCGCACAAGAGAACCGCTGTGGCAAACGCGAGTGAGGGCTTGAACGCATACGTTGCATCAATGTGGTCATTCATCGCGGGTAATCGCCGGTATTTTGCGCAGTCAGCTTAATTGGGCCGTGTGGATGAGGTCAAAGTGCAAGGAATCCATTGCACCCACGCTCGCGGCCCGTATAATCGCGGTTCCCGCAAAGCGGGACACGGTGGGCTGGCTGAGTGGTCGAAAGCGGCGGTCTTGAAAACCGTTGAACCGAGAGGTTCCCGGGGTTCGAATCCCTGGCCCACCGCCATACAAGAAAACAGAAAACGCCCCTCGTGGGCGTTTTCTGTTTTTATCAACGGCGAGTAGCAAAAACCGAAAAATACGCCGAGAAAAACGCATCTGGATCAACGCCACTCGCCACGCGTATATCGCTCCCCGGTATGGGACTGAAACGGGTGACGCCACGGTGATCACCGGGCTCCAGGTCCACGTCGATGAGTCCACGCCGGTGGGTCGCGACCGTCGGGTCAAATATTGACACCGCTGCAAGCGGGTCATGAAAGTGCAGTAACTCCCGCTCTTCGAACCAGACAGCGGACCAGTCAAGCACCCGCTCAAGCAGAGGATCACCACGAAAACGCTCCGCTACCTTCGCCGGCGTCATGCTCAGGCGCCAGGTAATATCCAGGCCGAAGCAGGTGGTGCGTATTTCCGGCGACGACAGAACCTGATACGCGGCGTCGGGATCAACGATGGCGTTCCACTCCGTGGGGCCCCAGGGGGTGGGATAATCCGAGTACTTACCTCCCATCCATACCAGTGAATCAAGCAGTGCCGGCACGTCGGGGTAGCGAGTGAAGAGCAATGCAATATTGGTCAGAGGGCCCACGGCCAGCAACGTGACCTCGCCCGGGTTTGCCCGAATGGTATCTGCAAGAAACTCAATCGCACTGTTCTCGGGGAATTCACGCCTTGGCCCCTCGAGCCGGCGTGTTTGTGGCGCTTCGGGCTGCATCTGCTCGATCTTCAGCGGCTGTTCTTCCCCTGGGTAGATAGGAACCTCAACACCCGCCAGATCACACAACGAGGCTGCGAGAGCGGCGCGCCCCTGACTGTCACCGGTCACCGTCGTGATCCCCAGCAGCTCACAGTGAGGCTGGCGCAACAGATAGGCCAGCGCCACCGCGTCGTCGATATCGCTACCAATATCCGTATCGAACAGAACCTTGCGCCGGGACGTGGTTGCAGAAAGCTCCATCGCCCCGAGTCCGGCCAACCCAAGACCTGCGCCGATGGAACCTGCGACAAAACGCCGTCGGCTAACAGAATCCACTTTCATACCGCCGCTCCTTACGAAAATTTGTTCCGCTGCCATATGAAGCTCCTTGTGAAGGTAATCTGCAGACCAAAACACATTGCTGATTTATTGGCCTGAGAAGTGTCGGGTTTTTTTACACATGATGGCCGTAAAAACAACATGCAGCGCCTAACTCGTTGATTATCTTGCACTGGAACACAAATTGCATGCTCACTCGACCCACAAGTGAGTTGCTCAGGGAGCACACGTCATGATATCCACCCAAACCAAACTCGGTAACACTCTGCTCAGCGGCCTCGCCGGCCTGGCGATGGCCTTGGCAGCAGGTAGTTCACAGGCTTACGTTATCGGAGGCCCAACTGACACTGGCAGCAGCTTCTACGGTTGGACTGGCGGCGCCAATGCGGACCTGCGGACCGCGCTGGAAAACCCGACATTCTTCGGCCCAGGCGGCGTCATCGAAGAGTCGGTGACTACGACAGACATCAGCTTTCCGAGCGCAGACCCATTCGCCGGGGTTGACGGCTTCATTTCTCCCTGGTGGTTCGAGAGCGTCTCAGGTCCCTACGAGCAGGCAGTTGTCGACTTTTTCCTGGGTGGTGGAGACCTTTGGCTGCTGCAGGACAGCCAGAACGAGGACGGCATAGGTGAACTGCTGGGCGTTCCGACGGTTGGTCAAACGGCAATCACGCCCGTCAATGGCACCGCTCCGCTGTTCGATGGACCGTTTGGCGTGGCCAACAACGTACAACAGGGTGGCGGTCTGGAAGGCTTTGTTTCAGAGCAGGATGTACTGGACGCGAACGGAACCGTCATTGGCCGCAACACTGAGAATCAGGTTATCGCCGCATTCTGGGGCGCAGGTCAATACGCTCCGGGAGCAGGCGCTCTAATCATCGTACCTGACATCGACATGTTCACCACGCTGGCGACCTTTGGCCCCGAACTGACCGATCTGGACGACAACGCCCGCTTTGCCCTCAACGCCTTCGCGTTCCTCGCGACTTCCGATGCGCCAATCGACGAGGGTGGGAACCCCGTTCCGCTGCCCGGAACCCTGGCGCTTATCGCACTGGGTCTGCTCACTCTGAGAAAGCGACAGCGGTAACGCTGCGCTTCATTGTCCGCTATAGCAAGTAAGCCCGCTTCGGCGGGCTTTTTTGTGTCTACGCGCTTGTGCACCGGCGCTTAAACCAGCGTGAAGCCCCCATCCATCACCAGCTCCGCGCCCGTCATGAAGCGGGAGTCATCGCTGGCGAGAAACACGATACCGGCAGCGATGTCGGTGGGCTGGCCCAGAAAACCAATGGGATGCTGTGCCACCAGTCCCGCCATCATGGCGTCGGGGTCATCCTGTTTGGCCACCCAGTCTTCCATCTGCGTGGTGAGGATATACCCCGGATGCATGGAATTACAGCGAATACCGTAGCCCTGCTGGGCACACTGCAGCGCAACGGATTTGGTCAGCAAGCGCACGCCACCTTTTGCCGCGCTGTAGGAAGCCGCGTGGGCCGCCGCGCGAATGCCGTGGATTGAAGAAACATTGATGATGCTCCCGCCCCGGCCCTTCATGAGTTCCATGGCGAGCTTGCAGCCGATAAACACGCTGTCCAAATTAAGGCGAAGGGATTCACGAAAATCATCGAAGCTGATGTCTTCGATGCTGCCGGCCCCCGCACCGCCGGCATTGTTCACCAGCACATCGAGCTGCCCGTAGCGCGCCATGACCTCGCCCAACACTGAGGACCAGGCGGCTTCGTCACGTACATCAAGTTCTGCGGCCATGGCGTTCTCGCCCAGCTCCCCGGCCAGGGCCTGGCTGCGCTGCAGGTCAATATCGGTGATAACAACCGATGCGCCTTCCGCCGCCAATGCACGGCAGGACGCCTCGCCGATTCCATCCGCGCCACCGGTGACCAGCGCGACGTTGCCCTTAAGCTTGCTCATTTATCTGCCTTATTCGTTGGAGTATTGGGGTGAGCCGGATGAGAGTTCCGGCTCTGTACGGACACTTGCTACCGACCCTGGTTTACGGCTTGGGGGTGACCTCGCCCGAGACTTTTTCGAGATGCATCTCGTAGATCTGCCAGCCACCCTTTTCGGTGTACCGCAGCTTATCGTGGTAGGTGCCGATGAAAATATCGAGTACGCGATCCGGGTCTGAATGCCAGGCCTGCAGATAGCTGGTCATGGTCGCATGACCGCCCTGCTCGCTGCCCGGCATCGACTCAATCTGTACCCGCTGGGTCCCGATCAGGTGTTGCGTGGCGTCAAATACCTTCAGCGCGCCGGCGGCCACATCCACCCACTCATCGGGCCCTACGGCACGGAACGGCGGTGTGTCACCATTGCTGGCAGAAATCTTGACGTCCGCGGTGAAAATACGGCGGTAGATCGCCCTGCCCTTTTCGACATTCTCGGGCACATTCGTGCCGATAAGATCCGTCGCAAAAGCATAGTCTCGACGAAGATTCTCGATTTGCAGCGTCGCGACCATCCGCGCGACGTCATCATCAGCGGACGCCGCGACGGGCAGGCAGAGCAGGCTCAATAGAGCCATCACGTAGGCAAACTGCTTCATGCTGCGGGCCCGCCTTTTCTGCCTTCGAGATAATCGTTGAGCGTCTCGTGGAAGTAACGAACCCGAGCTTCCTGGTCCGCCAGGTAGTAGTCATCAAAGCCCATGGACTCCCAGCCGTTCTGCTGGGCTTCGGCGAGCATCATGTCCTGCCAGACGATCGCGTCGATGATTTCAGGCACTCCCCGGCCACCGTCGAAGTCCACGGTTTCTTCTTCGCACTCCACCACGGGGTAGAAATCCCGGGTCATGATGCCATGGGCTTCTTTTTGCCCCTCTACGGGGAACGCCATGCACCATAGGTCAAAGGTGCACTTGGTGGGGTCCTTCGGATCCGGCTCAGTGCGGAAAAAAATGAGATTGTCTGGCAGGAACGAAATGGTGACGTTGGGGAAGAACACCGTATGGGGGCTGTCCGTGAGTTCCTCGTCGTTCATATGCTCGTAGTGAACATAGCCCCGCTCCTTCCACAGGCGGCGCTTGGCCTCCTTGAGGTCCATCCAGCCCTTGATGGCCTTTTCTTCAAAGCTCGCGTAGCTGTCTGGATCAATGTCCCACTGACGCAGAATGTCATCAAAGGGGTGCGGCTCTCCTTCCGGCAGACGGTCGCGCAGGCTGGGGCGCATGGGTTGCACGGTACGGCCATGGCCGTTTGGCCAGATCTCAGAGCGCGCGCTCCAGTAGTCCTGGTCAATCCACGGCGGTACCTGGGGGTGGGCCGTGCGGGTGTGGTAGGACTCGCTGAAGTTTACGGACGCAAATTTCCAGTTGGTATTGAGTCGGATTTTTCTGGCGAAGATTCGTACCGCGGTATCCATGGGATAGTTCTTGTACACCTCGGGCATCGGGTGCAGGTATTCCATGAGCCCGGGACTGTCATCGCTGAAGGAATACCAGACAAAACCACCCCAGGTATCGCAGCGCAGTTCCTTGAGCGTGAGCTTGCCGCAGGGATTTCCCTGCGAGAAATTTTCCGGGTCATGCACCGACTTGAGCGCGCCATCCAGGCCCCAGACCCAACCATGATAGGGGCAGTGAAATTCGTTGACCGACGAGCTCTGGTCTACCAGGCGCAGGGCGCGATGCTGGCAGACGTTGTAGAACGCGCGAATGGAGCCGTCCTCCTGTTTCACGCACATCACGGACTGATTCATGAAGTCGTGAACCACGAAGTCACCGGGCTCCTGAAGATCCACCAGACGCCCCGCCACATGCCAGATCTTGGTCCACATGTGGTCCCATTCTTTCTGCATGAACTCACGAGAGTAGTAGCGGTCGCCGGAGACCCTGTCTCCGCGCAACAGGCTCGGATCGCGGCCATCCATGGTTTCAGGATGGACGGGAATATCGAGTACGGGGATTTCCAGTGCGGGTTTGTTCATTGTGTTGATGCCTATGATAATTATTCGTGTAGCATCGCCATACTAGAACGGCATTTTAGTTAATTCAAGATGCTTCTTTAGGATCGCTAAGCCCTTACTAAACGCCGACGCAATTACGCGCCAGCCTTTCGATTTCCCGCTGATGATCTGCATCTGTCACATCCAGAAAATGATGACGCCGACCGATGCCTAACGAAGCCCACAGCGCTGCACCTCGTATGACGTTGTGCACAAACAGAACTCGCCCAGATAGACCATTCCGCTGCTCAGGCAGCGCGCAAAATCGATAAACCTGATCGAGCAATTCACAGATTTCGAAGTCCCACGTGGCCACGACTTCATTGACCTCAGCCGAAAACATGCGTTGACGCTCAACCAGGCGATAGATCTCACGATCCCGATCCGTGGAGCTGAAGATCACCTCGACATGAAAGGCAACCACGTCTGCCAGTGTCTTGCCTTGCCACAATGCAGGATCTGCGAGCTCCTTCATCTGCTCGTAGCGGTTGCGCCGGTAGATTTCCAGCACCGTCAGCAGAATCGCCTGCTTATCTACGAAGCGGTGATAGATGGAACCCACCGACACCCCGGACGCGCGAGATATCTCGGTGACCGATGTTTCATCAAAGCCCTGCGTTACAAACAGATCCGTCGCACAGCGAAGGATTTTTTCCAGGCTGGCGCGACTGCGGTCCTGGGCAGGCGCAAACACCCAGGCGGAATCTGGTAGCCAGTCAATCCTGGCAGTCATGGGCATATTCCTTTTTTAGGTTGTAGCAGCATACCTTCACACCCCTCCCCGTTCACTATGTGCTTGGAGGACATATGCCTTTTGACGTACGCACGACCCGCCTTTCGTTCACGCCCATCACATCATCGGTTTAATTAAACAATCGTGCTGGACTTTTTTTACGGACAAGCAGCACAATAGCGATCCCTACCGGCAGTCACCGGTGAAGCACACTCGAATAAATACAGGGTCCACAGCATGAAGAATCGCCAGGTAGTACTGAAAAGCCATCCCAATGGCATCCCCCAGCCCACGGATTTCGAGCTGACCGACGCAGAAACCCCAACACCTGGACCGGGGCAAATGGTGGTGCGCAACCTGTACTTCTCCCTGGAAGCCGCGATCCGGGGCTGGCTCGATGGCAAGGCCAACTACTTTGAACCTATCCCTCTGGGTGGCGCGATTCGCGGCCCCTCGGTGGCTCGCGTCGTGGAATCCAACCTCGACGGTTACGAGGCCGGCGAGATTATCTTTGGCCTGCACCATTGGGAGGACTACTCCCTGAGCGACGCCAATACGATTCTGCTGTCAAAGCTGCAGCCCCGCGAAGGCATTCCGCTTTCGTATTACTCCGGTGGCCTCGGTGGCTCAGGACAGACCGCCTACGTGGGCCTGCACGAAATCGGCAAGATCCAGAGTGGCGATACGGTACTGATCAGCGCCGCCGCCGGCGCGACGGGCTCCATGGCCTGTCAGATCGCCAGGCTTCGCGGCTGCACCGTTATCGGTATTGTCGGATCCGAAGACAAGGCCCGCCTGATCACCGAGGAATTGGGCGCCCACGGTGCCATCAACTACAAGACCGAGGACGACCTGGTCGCGGCCATCCAGAAGGCCTGCCCCAACGGCGTGGATGTGTACTACGACAACGTGGGCGGGCGTACGCTGGATGCGGCCCTGGCCTGCATGAATACTTTTGGCCGGGTGATCGGCTGCGGGATGATCAGTGACTACAACAATCAGGACAATCCGACGCCGATCTACAACATGTGGAAGCTGGTCGAGAAGGAACTGACCATGCGCGGCTTCCTGCTGTACACCTACATGGACCAGGTCCCGGCTGCCATGGATCAACTGCACGACTGGGTCGCAGCCGGTGACATTCGCATCCTCGAAAACGTGACCGAGGGCATCGCGAATGCGGGCTACGCCTACAGCGAAATGATGAAGGGCGCGACCATCGGCAAGAACCTGGTCAAGGTCGATACCGACGAAGACTGAGTCCGAGGGGGCGGCGACCGCTAGTTGTTCGGCGCCCCCGCCTCTATCCACGCGGTCACGCTGGCGATGAAGCTGGCCGGCAGTGGTGGCTGGTGCATCGGCATACGCACACCGCTGCCTCCCACATCCAGGTGGGTACCGTTGAGCTTGTGCAGCACATAGCTGCCATCGGGATCGCCGGGGGCGATCCGCATCATCGTCGGCAGTTCGTCCGCCGCGACACCTACCCAACTGGCATAGGCCTTACCCGGCACCAGCGCCATTTTGCCCGGTTCATCACCAGTGATATGGCAAGCGCCGCAGCGCCGCTTGATGGTCGGCATCAACTGCTTCTCGAAAGACACCTCCGACGCAGGCAGTCCGACGCTGAAGCTACCCAGCGCCAGACCGAGCACCGCAATCCGTAAATACCTCATGCCTGCTGATCGCCTCTCAGCGCATGGCGCGCTGCGATAAAGCCGTAGGTCAGCGCCGGCCCAATGGTGCCGCCTGCCCCCGTATAGGCGTTGCGCGTGGGTGCGCAGATACAGTTGCCGGCGCCGTACAGTCCAGGTATCGGTTGATAATCGGTATTCACCACCTGAGCATGGTGATTGGTGACCGGCCCACCGTTGGTATCCAGCACGCCCGGCGCGAGTATCACCGCGTAGTACGGCCCACTCTCCGTCAGGGGATGCATGGTGCTGTTCGGATAGGAGTTCTCCGGGTGCTCCTCGGTGTAGCCAAAGGCTCCCCAGACCTTGTGCCACTCCCGGTCATAGGAGTTATCCCCGCGGCCAAAGCGGGGATCCGCACCCTGCTCTGCCTCTTTGTTGAAGCGGGCTACTTCGGCGGTAAGATTGGCCTCGAATCCTTCTCCAAGTGTGTAACCGGCGAGGCGATCACCAAGTTTTTCAATACGAGTACGAATGTTCGCCGCCAGTTCAGTCAGGGTGGCGCCAGAAATAACGTAACTGGTACGTGCGGTGATCGGTGGCTGACCATTCTCACCCACGATCGCTTCAGTACGGGCATCGTAGATCATAAACTGGAACTGATTGGGGAATTCGCCCCGCGTCGGATCAAAGGTGTTGTGACTGCGACTGCGGTCGTTGTAATTGCGATGCTCGTTTACGAAGCGTTCGCCATGGCGATTGACCAGCAGCATAGAGTCCCCGGGCGGCACAAACATGCCGGTACCCACGGCGCGATTTTCGAGTGCCTGTTCCAGCACTACGGCGGTGCGCCAGGCGCCCTGAAGGTTCCCCAGCTTTGAACCCACTCGTTCGGCCATGGGTATAAAGTCACCCTGGGCCGACTGCTGCGCGCATGAACCGTAGGCGAACATATCCTGGTAGCGGTTGATCATGTCTACGTTGTGCGCGTAGCCACCGGTACCGAAGATTACGCCCTTGCGCGCGCCCACGCGCAGGGATTTGCCCTCATGTTCAACAACAACGCCAGTCACCGCGCCGGTGTCATCAGTGACAATCTCTGCGACCGCGTGATTCGTAAGCACAGGCACATCGTGAGCGGTGAGAAACTCCTCCATCTGCTGAATCATGCCGTAGCCCCAACAGTAGGTACCCTCGGCATCCACCGCTGCCAGGGGCCGTCCTGCCGGCGTCTTGTTCTCGGGAATATGCTCCAGGTAATCGGGCGCAGGTATATCCATGTCCCACATACGCCATTCGCGCAGGCGGAATGCACCGATTTCGCGAATGAAATCCACCGCATCCGAACCATGATCGTACAACGCCGCAAGGCGCTGATAATCGAATTCGGGCACACCGAAGAACTCCGCCGATGGTGAGTAATGATTCGGGAAGGCGTATCGGCATAGAAAACGGAGACAGTCGTCGCGCTCATCGGGAATGTTTCGCGCCTTGAGTCCGTAATGGTTTGGAATCCAGAACACAGCCCCGGATTTTGCGGTGGTGCCACCGGTAACCGGGGCCTTCTCAAACACCGCGACTTTAGCTCCTTCGTGCGCAGCAGTTACCGCGGCCATCATGGCGGCGGCACCCGACCCCACACAGACCACGTCGTACTCCTGGTCCCACGCCTGGGCGGCCGCTTCAGCCTTTACCGATACACTGCTACCGATACCCGCAGCGATGCCGCCGGCGACCGCTCCACCCAGCAGCGAGCGTCGTGAAACACCCTGGGTGGTGCTGTTGTTGCGTGATTCGGTGTTATCCATTCGAGTTGTTTTTGTCATCACAGTGTCCCTTTTTTGACGACTCTACTTTTATTCAAGAATCGGCTTCTACTCGTGAGCACAGCCCAAGGTGCACCAGACTCAGACGGTCCAGCAAAAGCCCGGCGCTATCCCTTGGGAGGCGTTAAAGAACAACCAGGCATTTTCCCCGCGATTGGCCGTGCATCATGTCGCAGAAGGCCCTGGGTGTGCTCTCAATACCGCTGTATTGCTGATCGAAGCTCTTGAGTTCACCGCTTCGGATGCGCCGTTCAAGGTCTTCAAGTATCTCGGGAAAACGTTCGGCGTAATCCGAAAACATAAACCCTTCCATGCGCGCGCGCTTCGTCACAAGCTCCCAGGTATTCGTTACGGGCTGCACCGCATCCTCATACTGCGAAATGGCACCGCAGAGCACCAGGCGAGCGTTTTCGCGCAGTTGGCCCATCACGGTATTGAGCACCTCGCCGCCGACATTATCGAAAAACAGATCGACGCCGTCGGGCGCCTCGCGATGAAGCGCCGCTGCAAGATCTGGGTCCGCCTCGCGCGAAATGGCGACATCGAAGCCGACCTCGCTCTGAAGCCATGCGGCCTTGGCTGCGCTGCTGGTCAGTCCGATCGTGCGGCAACCCGAGGCCTTCGCCAGTTGGCCTACCACGGTACCGACCGCACCGGCGGCAGCGCTGACCACCACCACGTCATTCTCTAGGGGCTGGCCAACTTCGAATAGTCCTATCCAGGCGGTCATGCCCGTGGGACCCAACGTGCCCATGTATTCTGTCAGGGCCAGATCTGCGGCGGGAGCCAGCGGCGCACACAGGTCACTGCCGTCCAACACACTGTATTCTTCCCACGCTGTGCGCGCATTGACGATGGTTCCCTCCGGATAAGACGCATTGCGCGACTCAATCACTTCACCCAGCACAATGCTCTGCACGGGATCACCCAGCGCCATACCCTGCAGGTAGTTGTCGCCGGCGCCGGCATTCATCCACTGCCGAAACCCCGCGTCCAGAGACAGAACACGGTTCTGGGTACGAAAAAATCCATCCTGCAACGCGGGCCGCGGAACCTCGACAACGGCGAAGTCCGCTTCGCCTATCGCGCCCTCAGGGTGGCGTGCAAGTACTACCGCTCTATCCATCGATCAGTATCCTGTCGTTTGACGCCAGACTCAATCCAACGTCGATTCGTATTCGTCCACAACAAAACTGACCATGCGCTCGCGGTCAAACAATTGCTCTTCGTCGGCAACGATCTCAGCCTGGGCTTCGGGTGTCGACAACCGCACCATGGCATCGTCAAACGTCTGCTGATCGGGGAACCAGATTTCCATCACCACATCGGCAGGCAGGTCCGCGTCAGACAACACCTCGGAGGCCACCGCCCGGGTATAACGACGCACGTACCGCACTGCATGACCACTGAGGCACTTCTCGCCAATCTCGCGATGACCGTTTTCGTAGCGTTCGATGAACTGCTCGCGAGTCATGCCCGGCTTGCGGTGCAGCAGCGTAATGAGCTTGATCACGGCCCCTTACCCCTCACGCATCATCTCTTCGCCCGTGGGAATCCGGTTCAGCGTCTGCCCGCCCGAGAGATCGAGGACGTCACCGGTCACGAAGCAACCGTCACTGCACAACCACACAGCGGCCTCGGCAATATCCTCCACCGTCGGCAGTCGGGGCATGGCCAGCTCACGCAGAAACGCCGGTTCGATCGTGGGCACCTGCAGGTACGCTTCGGTCATGGCCGAGGGTGTAAAGCCCGGCGCAATGCTATTGATACGGATATTGGATTTACCATACTCGTTGGCTGCAATACGCACCGCGTGATCCGCCGCGGCCTTGGCACCGGCGTAGGCCGCCTGGCCCGGAGGTGTCAGACGAGCCAACTGCGTCGACGTAGAAACAATAGCACCGCCGTCCTTCATCTGCGCTGCCATGAAGCGAATGAACATCACGGTACCAGCAAAGTGCACATCGGCGCTTTGCATCAGGCTTTCGCGGCTCAATTCGGCCACGGCACCGCTTGCTTCAATCCCCACAAAGTTCATGGCGACATCCAGACGGCCGTATTCCTCGACAGCCTGTGCCGCCAGGGCACTCAAATCGTCGTCTCTGGTAATATCACAGCGCATGCCGACACAACCCAACTCGGCTGCCAGGGCCTCGACCTTGTCCCCACTGCGGCCGGCAATCACAACCTTTGCGCCTTCAGCCAGACAGCGGCGCGCCGCAGCGGCCCCCATGCTGCCGGCATTCGTTGCACCCAGTACCACCGCTACCTTGTCTGTTAACAGTCCCATTTTTTCTTTCCTTTGACGCTAGCGCTGAAAATCAAGTAACGATCATCCACTGGAACTCGGTTGGGTGGCGGCACGAAACGTGGCTCCTTACCTGGAGACCACCCTCGCGACTTCTAGAAATACTGACAATGCGTCCCGGTTTCGAGTTGATGCATCGCGCGGAATGCGCGAGGGCAAGTGGCTTGTGATCGCTCCGTTATTGTTCTGATCTGTGTATCACGGTCGTCGCACAGACGGGACCAGCCTTGAGCACTTGCGCCACCAGCAGCGTACCCGTTCCGCGCAAAAACTATCGCAGTTACCAACCGCCCAAACTATGTCATATGTGTGAGTATTTCACAAACAGTGTTGATTGTTTTTTTAAATCGGTTAGATTGTGCGAGACGGCCAAGCCTTCCCAACGGCTGACCCGAAAAATACCGATAACACTACAGCTCAGGTGACCCTCTATGAAGCGTTCCACGATAAGCGCAGCCGTGTCTGCAGCCATCGCCTTTACCGCCATGCAATCCACCGTTGTAACCGCGCAGGAAGCGGCCGGTGGTCTCGAAGAGATCGTGGTAACGGCCCGTAAACGCGAAGAATCCCTGCAGGATGCACCGCTGACCATGCAGGCGCTGTCTCAGGAACGCATTGAACGTTTTGACCTGACCAGCATCGAACGCCTGCAGTCGGCCACCCCCAACCTGTATGTGGCCCGCGTTTCCAACGGCTCCGGTGCCCAGATCACCATGCGTGGTATCGGCGCGTCCAGTGCTACGAGTATCGGTATCGAACAGTCTGTATCGGTGATTCTCAATGGCGCCTACTACGGTCAGGGTCGTGTACTGAACGAGGGCATGTTTGACCTGGCTCAGGTCGAAGTTCTCAAAGGCCCCCAGACACTGTTTTATGGCAAGAACGCCACCGCTGGCGTGATCTCGCTGCGCACCGCGCGCCCCACCGACGAGTTCGAGGGTACGGTTCGCCTGGGTTACGAAACCGAATCCGAGCAGACACGCCTCGAGGGCATCCTCTCAGGCCCCATCAACGACAACTGGGGCTACCGCGCAGCCCTGCGCCTGTCAGATATGGCTGACGGCTATTACAGCAACAGCGCCGTAGAGAAGACCTACACCTATCTGGACGAAACCTTCTCACCCGTATTCAGCGAGCCTGTACCCGGCGATACGCGCAACGCGCCGCAGGAAGAAGAAGTCATCGCCCGCCTCGCGCTGAGCTATGACAACGACAGCAACCTCAGCGCCCTGCTGACCACGCAGTACACCGAAGTCGAGATTCTCAACTCGGCCTACAACAACATTCCCTTCGAATGTAACAATGGCACAACGGCGCCGGGCTTCAACACGTCGGGCTTCCCATGCGGTGACAACTTCGCGGTAGCTCACAACCGTCTGCCCGCTACGCTGGCCGCAAATCTGCCCTATGCCAAATCAAATGGCGACCTGTACAACGAGTACGAAAGCTACTCTGTCAACCTGGAACTGGACTGGCAGATCAGCGACACCTTCTCGCTCAACTCCGTGACCAATATCCAGGAAAACGAAAACAACTGGGCCCTGCCCGGTGATTTCGCCAACGTCGACAGCGGCATCTTCGCGACTGAGCACTCCACCTGGGAAGCCTGGTCCGAAGAACTGCGCCTGAGCAGTGACTTCGACGGCCCCTTCAACTTCATGGTGGGCATGTACTACCAGGAGACAGAGCGCGACTTCAATCAGTGGGTGACCTTTGGTTTCGCCTCGTTCTACGATCAGGCGCCCGCAGGTCTTGAGTACACCACCTACAACAAGAAGAGTGTCACCGACGGTGAGACCATGTCGATCTACTTCGACATCGAGTACCAGCTCACCGATACCCTGACCCTGTCCGGTGGTGCCCGTTACATCGACGAGACCAAGGACTCGTACTTCACGCAGCCTTACGTGCACCCCAACGGCCAGGTGGCGCTCGGCTGGGCTGAGGGCCTCATTTCGGCGGACCAGAGCTTCGACGACATCACCCCGGAACTCACGTTGAGCTGGGCCGCAACGGACAACGTCAATCTGTACGCCGCCTACAAGACTGCCTATAAGTCCGGTGGCTTCTCTAACGGTGCGGTGCTGAGCAATGCCAACCTGACGGCAACATCGGACTTTACCTTTGAACCGGAAACCGGCGAAGGTTTTGAAGTGGGCGTCAAATCCACGCTGCTGGATAACCAACTGCGCCTGAACGCGTCGATTTACCAGTACACCTACGAGGATCTGCAGCTCGATTACTTCGATTCCGCCGCCATCGTCTTCATCACCATCAATGCGGGTGAAGCAACGTCAGAAGGCGTTGAGATGGACTTCGAGTACGCGCCGCGCGCCGTGCCCGGTCTGGTGGTACGCGGTCTGGTCTCGTATAACGAAGCCAAATACGACGAGTTCATCGCGCCCTGCTGGGAAGGCCAGACGGCCGCGACCGGTTGTACCGCCGCACTGCCCGGCGTTGAAACCTTCAAGCCCGGCCAGGACATCAGCGGTCAGCCCACGGGCATGGCACCGGAGTGGACCGGTTCTCTGGGCTTCACCTACGACGGCGACCTGGGTAACAACCTGCGCTGGGGCGTCGCCTTCGACGCGCTGTACAGCGATGACTACACGGCCTCGGCCCTGGGTCACCCCTTTGGCGGACGTGACAGCTTTGTCATGACCAACGCGGCCATCTACCTGGGCGATCAGGACAACACCTGGGAGCTCAAGCTCATGGGCAAGAACCTGGGTGACGAAGTCGTCATCAACGGTATGCTCGAAGCCGCAGGAAGCCGTAATCCCGCGGGTGGCCCCGGCACGCACGCGGACCTCATCGGCTTCGCGGGCATTCCCCGGACCCTGCAGCTGCAGCTCACGTACAACTTCTGAGCCCTGGCACGCTGACATCAGAGGCGGTGACTGTCGGTCACCGCCTTTTTTATATCCGCTACACACGCAATCAGTAATGGAGAGTTCTCATGGAATTATCCCTTGACGGGAAAGTCGTACTTGTCACCGGTGGTGGTGCCGGCCTGGGCCGGGCCTGTGTGCTGGCCTTTGTAACCGCCGGCGCAAAAGTCAGCGTTTGCGACGTAAGCCAGGAGGCCCTTGATGCCCTGGCGACGGAAGTTCGCGAACTCGGCGGCGAAATCCACACGGCTGTCTGCGATATCAGTAACGCGGAGCAGGTTGGGTCGTTCTTCCGCGCCACCGTGGATGCACTTGGCAGCCTGGATGTCTGCCTGAACAATGCCGGTATCTCAGCACCGCTTGCCCCGCTCGGTGAAACTTCAGAAGCCGATTACGACCGCGTCATGTCCGTCAACCTCAAGGGGACCTGGCTTTGCATGCGGGAAGCGCTACGCATCATGACGGCAGCCGAGGGTGGCAACATCATCAATATGGCGTCGGCGTTGAGCAAGAAAACCTACCCCGGCTCGTGCTTTTACACGACCAGCAAGTTTGCCGTGGCCGGCATGACGCGAAATACCGCCGTGGAGTATGCCGCCCAGGGGATTCGCATCAACGCGATCTGTCCCGGCAACGTGCTCACCCCGCTGCTGGAGAACACCGTGTCTGACGAGGTGAAGGAACACCTTGCGGCGAGCCACCCCATGAAACGATTGGGTACGCCGCAAGAAATCGCGAATGCAGCGGTCTTTCTTGCCAGTGATGCATCGAGCTTTATGACCGGTGCACTGGTGTCGGTCGATGGCGGCTGGACCGCAATGTAGCGCGCTACGCGACGGCAACCTCAATCATGCCGTCGACAACGCGGGTTTCGTAGGTGGGAATCGCGACCCGCGTGAGCTGGCCCATGGGCTCGCCGTTTTTCAGGTTAAAGCGCACGCCGTGCACCGGACAGGAGATAAAACAGCGGCGGATGCGCCCGCCCTCTAGTTCTGCCTCCTGGTGACTGCAGCGATTTTCAACAGCGTAGAAGCTGCCATCTGCATTGCAGACGAGCACTTTTTTGCCAGCCAGTTCGATGGCTTTGGCGGTGTTGTTCTCCAGGTCCGTCGCGGGAAAAGCGGGCAGGAAATCGGCCATAATGTGAGACTCCAGGAATTCAGCAGGTGGTTTTTTATCTTAAATACTGTCTTAGATTCTGTCTTAGTTTTTGTATTAGTTTTGTCTTAGTTTCGGTTTTCGATTAACGCTTTCTACCGCATCTTCGTATGGCGAAAATCTGTTGCGAATAGCCAATCATAGTAGCACTCCACAGCACCCAAAAAAAACAGGTCGGATTGCTTATTTTTTGCCTTCCCACTAAGCTTTCCCGCGCAAAATAAAAAGGAGTATCGATCATGTTCGAACCCCATTCTTATGAATCCGTTTCGTCGTGGACCCACGATGTCGACGTTATCGTGATCGGCCAGGGCGTCGCCGGCACCTGCGCGGCACTGGAGGCCCAGCGCGCCGGAGCCAACGTATTGGTATTGGAACGTGCCAGTGGCGGTGGTGGCGCCAGCGCCCTCTCCTCGGGCATCTACTACCTCGGCGGAGGCACCGCGGTTCAGGAGGCCTGTGGTTACGAAGACAGCCCCGAAAACATGTACCGCTACATCGCCGCGTCCATGGACCCTCTTGATCCCAGCGCCGCGCGAGACTTCGCTATGGGCAGCAAGGATCACTTTGACTGGCTCGAAGCCCAGGGCGTACCTTTCGAGCGCACCTGCTTCAAAGGCAAAGCGGTGTTTCTGAACGACACGACCTGCCTCATGAGCACCGGCAACGAAAAGCTCTGGCCCTACAATCTGGCCGCCACGCCCGCACCACGCGGGCACAAGGTCGCAGGCTCGGGCGAAAACGCCGGCGCCGCGGCCATGCAGGCATTGCTGGCCCGCTGTGAAGACGAGCAGGTACCCGCGCTGTACGACTGTCGCGTGGAGGCGCTGGTGCGCGACGCACAGGGCCGTATTCGCGGTGTGTACGCCATCAAAGATGGCGAAGGGTTCTACGCCCGGGCCAACCGTGGCGTGATCGTGACCACCGGCGGTTTCAACTATAGCCCCGAGATGGTCAAAGAAAATTTCCCCCGGCTTTCTCCCACGGCAGACCCCCTGGGAACGCCTCACAACTCGGGTGAGGGCCTGCGGATGGCGGTTGCTGCCGGCGCTTCGACCACAGGCATGGAAGGCCTTATCGCCACCGCCTCGATCTACCCACCGGGGCAACTGATCAAGGGCATCATCGTCAACAACTGTGGTGAGCGCTTCGTTGCCGAGGACTCTTATCACGGCCGCACTGCGTCATTCATCATGGAGCAGCCGGATCAGGAGGCCTATCTCATCGTCGACGAAGAGGTATTTGCCTATCCTGAAATCGAGTCAGCGCAGCACCGCCTCGTGGATGGATGGGAGTCCATCAGTGAAATGGAAGCGGGACTGAACATGCCCGAGGGTTCGCTGCAGGCTACGCTGGCGCAGTACAACGAAGACGCTGCACGCGGCGAAGACAGCTTTCTGCACAAGGATCCAGAATGGGTCAAGCCCCTGGACAAAGGACCATGGGCAGCCTTTGACATCTCCTTCACCCGCTCGATCTACCTGTACATCACCCTTGGCGGGGTAACCACGAATCGTCACGGGCAGGCTCTGGATACGAATGGTGGCGCCGTTCCCGGTCTCTATGCGGCGGGCGCCTGCACGGCGCATATACCCCGGAGTGGCAAAAGCTACGCCAGCGGTATGAGCCTGGGACCGGGTTCGTTCTTTGGGCGCAAAGCAGGGTTACACGCGGCTGCCGCAGCCCCCCTTGCGGACTAGCCCGCAGCCAAGGATTGGTGAGAAGCTGGGTGCGGCTTAGCCCGCGCCCGCTTTCAGTGATACTTTCTGTGATATTTTTAGTGAGAGAGCTGGCCAGGGAACAGCGCTCCGTGGCCAGCCCGACAACACACTACAACTGAGGCTTCGGCGCGCTGTCGTCGCCCGCGAGGTAGTACTTGATCCACTTGTGGACGAACTGGTTACCGCGCTCGTTCCGTCCAAAGATGATGTTGTCGAGGTGGCCTGACTGCATGCCGCGCTGGACTTGCAGACCCAACTGATAGTCCTCTTTGTCGACCACGCTGCACAGCCAGTCGGCCATTTCTTCGCGCGCTTTCTTCTCGTCTTCATCGCAGGGCTGATCACGATGGAAGTAATGTAGCACCGTCGTGTTTTCGTTCGGCCCGGGTCCGGGAAGCAACTGGGCAACCTGGGTGATTTCGGGCGCAACAAAGATCGAGACGTTGGGAAAGAACAGGCGAATATAATCGTAGCCATCGTTTTCGTGCTGATGCAGTTCTTCTTCAGGAAGATCGCGTAGCTTGAGGATATCCTTCTGCGGAAACGCGATGAACAGATGCGGACCATGGGCATCAAATTCCATCACGTTTGAAAAAGTGCGAGGCTCGATCGTTTCGGGGTGCGCCGCCTTGAAGTGATAGCCCTCGAGGTAGCCGTCCAGGGCTATCTTCCAGTTGGCACCATTGATCACACGGTTACCCACGTAGCTCCAATTCTCAAAGCCAAGGGAAGCCACGTCATCCATCATGCCGCCCAGGTACGCGCGCATATCCAGATCCGAATCCCGGTCCAGAAGCGCAAAGATCAGGCCGCCCTCTTCGTGGCACGGAAACTCAGTCAGGTCCCGGGAACCACGACAATCCTCGCCGAATTTTTTTACCTCAGCGACGGCACGCAGACTGCCATCACCGCTGAAGGACCACGCGTGGTAGGGGCAGCTGAATACGCGTTTGTTGCCGTACCGTTCCGTGGTGAGTGTCGCTCCACGATGGGTGCACACGTTCAGGAGCACCTTGACCGAGCCGTCTTCCTGCCGGGTGATCAGTAGCGGCACGCCAAGCAGGTCCTGGGTTTTGTAATCGCCCGGCTCTGGGATTTCGTGGGTCACGGCAACCAGCACAGGAAGCTTGCGGAAGATGCTGTCCATCTCCTTTTTCCAAAAGTCCCCATCGGTATATTCCGACGCAGGAATTCGCATGGTGTCTTCGGCCCAATCCGTGGTGCCGTTCTCGACATGTTCCATCATGCGAACAATAACTTTGTTGTAACGCTCAGCTCTTTCCATTGCCTTAACCCCGTATGTGCGGATAAACGTGTTTGTTATTCAGGTATGACGACTGGACCCACGCTGCTGACTTCGTATTGCCGTGCGTCCATGCCTTTGATATCCAGCGTCGCGGAATACGCGATGAAGTCCTGGATATGCTGGGTTTTGAGGTGCGCATTCAAGGCTTCCTGCGAAGACCACTCTTCACTGATCCACAGTTTGGTCGGATCAGAGATGTCCACCGCCATACCGTAATAGTCGCAACCTGGTTCTGCGCGGGTAGGCTCGATAAGGCCCTTGGCGGCTTCGATATACAAAGGGGCACTTTCTGCGGTCAGGTCGACGCAGGCGATGATGGCGATTTTGCTCATGAGCGAATTCTCTCTGGCTGTTGTTATGTGGTGGGTCGCAGGGAAAACAGTACCAGACATACTGGAAGCTATCGTCTCTATTGCAACGTGACGCAGGCTAGGTATGACCCAACAAAAAGTCAAGCATGCTTGCTTTTTTCACTGCCCTTCCTTAGTCTTGCATTGATCAAGAACAATAAATTCAGCCAATGATTCCCATGGCCTCCCACAGACAGACCGGCATCGCGTACCCTCACCGATCTTGGGTAAAGGTGCTGCTCGACTCGCCTTGGCAGCCACTGAGTACAACGCTTAACAAACCACACAACAATGACAACTGACGCTGGCCCCGCGCATGCGCGTCGCCAGTGGCACTAACTATTCCAGGCCTGGAGCGGACACACACAATGACTGGCAGACTCGCAAACAAGGTTGCCCTGATTACCGGCGGTACCAATGGTATCGGCAAAGCAGCGGTAGAAGGCTTTACCCGTGAGGGCGCGAAGGTAGTCTTCACTGGTAATAACGAAGAAGCAGGCAAGGCAATCGCCGCAGAAAACAATGCCATTTTCGTCCGTCATGCAGTGCAGGACGTCGCTGGCTGGGAGGACGTCAAAGCGACGGTTCGCAATCAGTTTGGCCGTCTCGATATCGCGTTTGCGAATGCAGGCACAAACACCGGCGACAGCGACATCGAGAGCGTCACGGTTGAGGACTGGCAAAAGTTGCTCGACATCAACCTCACCGGCCCCATGCTCACGATCAAGGCAGGCGTAGAGCTCATGCGAGGCAACCCCGAGGGTCAGGGCGGCTCCATTATCCTGAACAGCTCCATCAACGGCATTCTCGCACTGGCAGGCGACGTTACCTATTCAACGACCAAGGGCGCCCTGCGCCTTCTCGCCAAATCATCAGCGGTGCATCTGGCCAAGGAGAAAACCGGTATTCGGGTGAACACGATCCACCCTGGAGTTATCGAAACGCCCCTGATTCAGGGAGCGATCAACGGCGCCCCGGATCCCGCCGCGGCGCGCTCCATGCTGGAAGGGATCGCACCCCAGGGGCGTCTGGGTGACATGGACGAAGTGGTGTCGCTACTGATCTACCTGGGTTCCGATGAGTCGAAATTCATGACCGGATCCGAAGTCGTTATCGACGGCGGCTCAACGGCAGGTCTGCCGGGCGTATAACAAACCTGCGTACCCGTTCTACCCCCTAAGGCAGGCGCACTTAAAGCGGGCGCCCTGAAGACAGGCGCCCGTAAAGAAGGCGAAGAGACTGTGAATAGAAGGTGCAGAGTCGCTTGCGCGCCGGGCCGACCTACTCGCCATGCAGAACTTTGAATTTGCGCAGTGA